>DATNLB010000593.1:0-2293 GCA_035603095.1 Candidatus Acidiferrales bacterium | reverse complement strand
ATGGCGGTCGTAACAGATGTACACGCCGACGCGGGCATAACGAGTCTGGAAGACGGGGTAGCCGGCGTTTCCCGGCGTGAAGTAAAACTTTTCCCAAAAACCCGGGTGACAGTGGGGAATGTGGTGCTTGCGGTATTTGCCCAGATAGCGGCCGTCGGCGTCGATGACCGCGGCGGTGTTGAAGTAAACGCCGGTCATCTCGACCTCGTAAACTGGGACGACGAGTACCATTTGGTGCTTCTTTGCGAGCTTCTGCATCATGGTGACGGTGGGGCCGTTGGGGACGCGTTCGGTCAGCTCATACCAGCGAGTTTGTTGTTCGGCGCAGAAGTAAGGGCCGTAGAAAAGCTCTTGCAGTCCGAGGATCTGAACTTTCTTCTTGGCCGCATCGGCAATCAGGTGCTCGTGCTTGGCGATCATTTTCTTTTTGATTTCGGCAAGCGAGAACTTTTCCGGAGACCACTCACATTGGGCCTGAATCAGGCCGCAGCGGACGATACGGGCCATGCCACACCTCCCGAGCAAACGCAGGCGAAAAGTCTACTCCGTGCAGGTTTGCCCCACAAGGTTTGAGCTCCGAGTGCGGCATTTCGTTGATGCTGGCGAACCGATAGAATCAATGCCACGAACCGCTGCCGGATTGACCCTCTGGATCGAGGGCACTACCATCGACGGAAAACAGAAATCGGTCAGGAGTCCACACGTGGAAAAAACAGGCAAAGGCGCAATCAAACTGCTTTGGGCTTTCGTCTTGCTGCTAGCGTTCCATGGCAAAGTTTTCAGCGAGCAAGAGCATGGGAGCCACGGAGCTAAGGGACCGCTCGGAACCGTAGAGTTTCCGGTGTCGTGCACCGCCGGAGCACAAGAATCCTTCACGCGCGGCGCGGCGCTGCTGCATTCGTTCACCTACGAAGAATCCGCAGAAGCGTTCCGCGATGCCGCGGCAAGAGATCCACGCTGCGCCATGGCGCATTGGGGGCTGGCGATGACGGAATACCACGAGTTATGGGAGCCTTACCCCGAGCCGGCGGAATTGCAACGCGGTTCCGCCGAGATTCAGAAGGCCCGCGAATTAAAGCCGGGAACGCCGCGCGAAAAAGATTACATCGAGGCATTGGGCGTTTTCTATGACGGTTGGGAACGGCGCAGCCACGCGTCCCGCGCCATAGCGTACCGAGATGCAATGCACGGAGTGCAGGAGCGAAATCCGAAGGATCAGGAAGCGGCGATCTTCTACGCGCTGGCTCTGGTGGCGACGGCTGCGCCGGAAGACAAGACGTATGGCAACCAACGAAAGGCGGCGGCCATCCTCGAGCCGGTATTTGCGGCGCGTCCGGATCATCCGGGAGTCGCGCACTACCTGATCCACGCCTATGACAATCCGGTGCTCGCGCCGCAGGGCGTGGCGGCCGCACGGGCCTACTCCAAGATTGCTCCCGGTCTCCCGCACGCATTGCACATGCCGTCGCACATTTTCATCCGGCTAGGACTTTGGGAGGATTCGATCTCATCGAATATCGCCGCCGTTGCGGCGGCCCGCAGGCATGGCGACGAGGGCGAAGAGTTTCATGCGCTGGATTATCTGACCTATGCTTACCTGCAACTGGGCCGGAATGCTGAGGCCGAGAAGATCAAAGAAAACCTCCCCGCACCGAGCAACGTGAATCCGTCCTTCGCGTTCAAGATCAACTATGCAACAGCTGCAATTCGGGCGCGCTGCGCACTGGAACAGCAGCACTGGGCGGAAGCCGAAAGCCTGGCTGCAGATCTAGGAGTGGAGCCGCAGGTGGCGGCGATTTCGCATTGGGCGGCTGCACTGGGTGCCGCGCACACGGGAAACCTGCAGGCGGCGCGGCGAGAGGCAGAAGCGGTGCAAAGGCTTTCCGCGGAATTGGAGGACGAAGGAGACGCGTACTGGGCGGAACAGGTGGCGATCCAGAGCGAAGAAGCCCGCGGATGGCTGGATTTCGCGGAACATCGAACCTACGATGCGCTCCGCCTGCTGCGGATGGCCGCGGAGCATGAAGATGCCGCAGAAAAGCATCCCGTAACGCCCGGTGCGGTCCGGCCTGCCCGGGAACTGCTTGGTGATCTGCTCATGGAGATGCACCAGCCGAAGGAGGCCCTTGTGGCGTACCAGAAGGTGCTGGCAGTGGCACCGGGTAGGCGTAACGCCGTGGGAGGGGCAGCCGAGGCCGCTCGGATGGCCGGTATGTCCAGCAAACTGCACAAGATACGCGAGATTTCTCCTGCTAATGGATCAATTGAATCTGTGCCTTTGGCCTCCCCAGGC
>DATNLB010000436.1:0-14629 GCA_035603095.1 Candidatus Acidiferrales bacterium | reverse complement strand
CAGGGTATCCGGGAGTTCTTCGACGCAAACCGCAGCTTTCTATTGCAGCATGTCACCGATCCGCTGGACGTAATCGCGAAAACTCCGGCCGAGCGGCACAATCACTTCATTGCTCTGGACAAGTACGGGCGATTTCCGTTTGAGACCCTGCCTCGCGACTACAAAGCCGCGGTAACGAAATTTGGCAAATCTAAGCTGGAAGCAAACGGCCTGCTTCCCTGGCAAATTGGCGTGTACAGCAAAAAATTGACGGAGGCGTTGAAGGACGGGAAGTGGGAAGAGGCAAAACTGGACGCCGCCATACTCGCGAATTACGTGGCGGAAGCCCACGATCCCTTCAACACGACCGATAATTTTGACGGCCACCTGAGCGGCCAGCCGGGCGTCAACGATCGATTTGGAACCACCCTGATCGACCGTTATTCTTCATTTTTCCCGATGCGGCCAAATGATGCGTTTTTCATCAGCGACCCGACGGATCGCGCTTTCGAGGCTTGTCTTGGTTCTCATAGCTGGCTGGAGACCATTCTTCTCGCCGACCGCAACGCGCGTCACGGGGAGAACTCGTTCACCGACGAGTATTACGACCGCTTCTACAACCAAGCCGCCGCAATTTTGATTCGGCAGCTCTCCGATGCGGCAACCGATGTGGGTTCTTTCTGGCTCACGGCGTGGGTGAACGCCGGGCGGCCGCAACTGCCGCACTGATCTTTCGCGGATGACGGCGCTCTTGCTCTCCAACCGGATCGCTTCCCTGCCAAAAGCCGAGCTGCACCTCCATCTCGAGGGCTCCATCCAGCCTGCAACCGTCTGCGCGCTGACGGCCCGTCACGGCGTGGTCATGACCGAAGAAGAAGTTCGCCAGCGCTACGCCTACCGCAATTTTCCCGAATTCATCGAGGCCTTCAAGTGGGTCACTTCGTTCTTGCGCGAGCCTCAAGACTATGCACTCATCGCCCGCGGCCTTGCCGAAGACTTGCTCACGCAACACGTGGTCTATACGGAAGTAACCTTGTCCATCGGCGTGATGCTCCTGAGAAAGCAGCGGCCGGAAGCGAATTTTGAAGCCCTCCTCCGCGCCACCGAGCCATTCGAAGGCCGCGGGCTCCGATTCCGGTGGGTGTTCGACGCGGCCCGCCAATTCGGTGCGGACGGAGCGAAGGAAGTCGTCGAATCCGCAAAGCGCTGCGATTCGAAAGCTATCGTGGCCTTCGGCATCGGCGGCGATGAGCTCAGTGTCCCGACAAAGGAATTCCGTCCCGTCTACGACCGCGCCGCGCAAATGGGTTTGCACCGCTTGATGCACGCAGGCGAGGTCGGCGGGCCAGAGAAAATTCGCGAAGCCATAGAATTGCTGGGAGCAGAACGCATCGGCCACGGTATAGCCGCGATCCACGATCCGGAGTTAATGGATTTGCTTGCAGAGCGAAAGATCCCGCTTGAAATATGCCCGGGGAGCAATATGAAAACGGCCGCCCTCGCCCGGCAACTCGGTCGCGAGGATGTGAGAATCGAAGATCATCCGCTCCCCAAACTCCTGCGCCGCGGGATACCCATTGTGCTCTCCACTGATGATCCGGCCATGTTTCACACCACCCTGCAGGAAGAGTATTTGAACGCGGCGCGCATGGGACTACAGGAAGACGAGCTGACGCGAATCGTCGAGATGGGTTTCGAACACGCTTTTCTCCACGCCGGGGAACGGCGCGGAGCATGAAGCCGTCGCAGGCAATGTTATACTGACGGCATGAAAGCACACGTCTGGGTAATGCCAAAACGCACGGTACTCGATCCCCAGGGACAGACAATTCAGCATGCCTTGTCCGGGCTCGGCTACTCCGCCGTGCGCGACGTCCGCCAGGGGAAATTCTTCGTTTTGAATCTCGATGGCTGGAGCCGTGATGAAGCGCAGAAACAGCTCGAGCATATTTCAAAAGAAGTGCTCACCAACACGGTTATCGAGGAATACCGTTTCGAGATCGTGGACTGAGCGGCCTCCCTCATGAAAAACCTGCGCCATCCTTCAAGGAGTTCATTCCCATCCCTCGCCAGCCTCTTCCCGCTTGGGGTTTTCGCTTTGCTGGCTCTCGCAGGATGCAAGCAAAACGGACACACTTCCGATCCGCGCCTGCGGCCGATCGACGAGATGCTGGACTCCCAACTGCCCGCGGGCACTGCCAAATCGCGAGTAGTGTTTTACCTCAATTCCCAGAATTTTCCCGTAGAAAACACGGGTGATACCCGAGCAATTGTGGCTATCGTTCGTCATGTGGATTCGGACACGCTTCAGCCCGCAACGGCGCGCGTTACGTTTCACTTTGATACCAGCGACAATCTCAAGTCCTACGAACTTGTGGCGGCGGCAGGCTCTGCCTCCCGGCCGTAATCTGATTCGGGATAGGTTCCGTGGAATTCATCTTGGTAAAACGGCCAGCGTGCTACGTTGCTAGAAACTCTTTGAGGAGACGCCGCGCATGTGCGGAATAGTCGGCTATATCGGGCCCAAGAAAGTTGTGCCCGTTATCATTGAAGGTCTGCGTAAGCTCGAGTACCGCGGCTACGATTCCGCGGGTATCGCCGTCGTGACCCAGGCCGGCAAGCTGGAAATTCGCCGCGCTCCAGGCAAACTTCGCAACCTCGAAGAGGTCATCGCCAAGTCTCCGCTGGAAGGCACCTACGGCATCGGTCACACGCGGTGGGCCACCCATGGCCGCCCCACCGAAGAGAACGCCCACCCGCATCGCGACTGCACTGGCCAAATCGTGGTCGTCCACAACGGAATCATCGAGAACTACCTCGAGCTAAAGGAAAGGCTGCAGAAAGAGGGCCACAAGTTCGCCACGGAAACCGACACCGAGATCGTAGCGCACCTTGTGGAAAAGCACTCGCAGGGCGGCGTGCCGCTCGAGGAAGCGGTGCGCCTGTCATTGAAGCAATTACGCGGCATCTACGCGCTGGTATTCCTTTCCGCGAAAGATCCTCAGAAGATTGTGGCCGCGCGCCTGGGCCCGCCATCGGTGATTGGACTCGGCGAGGGAGAATATTTCGTGGCTAGCGACATCCCCGCCCTGCTCCAGCACACGCGCGAGATGTTTTTCCTCGCCGACGGCGACATCGCCGTGCTTACTGCGCAAGGCGTGCGCGTCATGGACCACGAAGGGCGCCCCGTCGAACGTCCCGCACACCACGTGGCCTGGGACCCCATCATGGCGGAAAAGGGCGGCTACAAGCACTTCATGCAGAAGGAAATTTTCGAGCAGCCGCGCGCCGTGCGCGATACCTTGCTAGGCCGCATTTCGCAGGACACCGGAAAAGTTTTCCTGGATGAAATGGCGATCACCGAAAAACAGTTCCGCGAATTTCAGCAGGTGTGTATCGTCGCCTGCGGCACGAGTTGGCACGCCGGGCTGGCCGCAAAATTCATGATCGAGCGCCTGGCGCGTGTCCCCGTTGAAGTGGACTACGGCAGTGAGTTCCGTTATCGCGACCCCATCATCGATTCAAAAACGCTGACCGTGTGCATCAGCCAATCCGGCGAAACGGCGGACACGCTGGCCGCCCAGCGCGAAGCAAAATCGAAGGGCTCGCCCTCGCTGGCGATCTGCAACGTGATTGGTTCTATGATCACGCGCGAGGCTAACGGCACAATTCCGACCCACGCCGGGCCGGAGATCGGCGTGGCCTCCACAAAAGCTTTCACTTCGCAATTGACTGCGCTGCTTCTGCTCGCTTCCTATCTCGGCCAGCTTCGCGGCAAGCTGACCGAAGACGCCGCCAAAATCCTGATGCAGGAATTCACGCGCATCCCCCAAAAGATCGAAACAGTTCTCCAGGCAGATGAATCGGGATTCTACGAAAACCTGGCGCGGCAATTTTTTCGTTACACCGATTTTCTCTATCTTGGCAGAGGGATTCACTACCCGATCGCGCTCGAGGGCGCGCTAAAGCTGAAGGAGATTTCCTACATTCATGCGGAGGGTTATCCCGCGGGCGAAATGAAGCACGGCCCCAACGCGCTCATCGACGAAAATCTGCCGGTGGTGGTCCTGGCGACGCGCGACGAATCCGACCCCGAAGCGATGACACGCTATGAAAAGAGCGTTTCAAATATCAAGGAAGTGAAGGCGCGCGACGGCATCGTCATCTCCATTGTTACCAAGGGAGATCATCTCGCGCGCGAAGCCTCCGATCACATCATCGAACTTCCGCCCGCGCCGGAGTTGCTCGTGCCGCTGCTGGAAATCATCCCTCTCCAATTGCTTGCTTATCACATCGCGGTGCGGCTCGGTTGCGACGTCGACCAGCCGCGCAACCTGGCCAAATCCGTCACCGTGGAGTAGTCAGGCCCGTTTCCGCTACTATAGGAACATGCTTCGTTATTTTTGCCCGTGCCTCGCAACCCTCTTGCTCTCCTCGCTGACGGCCGGGTCCCCGGCTTCTGCGCAAGCTCCGGACGCTGCCACGGCGCCATTGCGCGAAGTCCACGCCGAGGGCGAAAAACTCCTCACCGAGACCCAGGTCATCGCGATAACCGGCCTGGTTGCCGGCGACCAGATCGGCCGGAATGATTTGCAAACCGCTGCCGACAGGCTCGTTCAAACGGGGCTTTTCGCCAAAGTAAGCTTCAACTTCCAGACGAAGATCGCCGGCATCCTGGTGACCTATCACGTGGAGGAATCGCCTCGAATCCCCGTCTACTTCGACAATATTCCCTGGTTCACGGATTCCGCGCTGGGCGATGCCATCCGCAATAAATTCCCTTTCTATGACGGAACGCTGCCCGAAGCCGGGGCCGCGGTGGAGCAGGCCAGTGAAGCGGTGAAGGATTTGCTCTCGACGCACGGAGTGCAAGTGTCGCTCGAGCACACTGTGATCCCGAATCCAAATGGTGAAGGCAACGTGCAAGAAATCCGGGTCGAAGGCGCCGCACTCCAAATCGCCAAGCTGGAATTGAGCGATCCCTCCATTTTGTCCTCCAAAGCCGTACAGCAACATCTATCAGAGATACTGGGAAAGCCCTATTCTCGAATGACCATCGATCTTTTTCTCACCGAAGCAATAAAGCCCATTTACCTGCAGCAAGGATTCCTGCGCGCGAAGCTCGGTCCGCCGGAGGTGCGGCTGACGGACGATCCCAATCAGAAGCTGCCTTCGCAAATTCCAGTCTTTGTGCCGATAGCGCCAGGCCCGGTATATCGCTGGAGAGGAATCCATTGGACTGGAAACACACTCATGTCGGAATTCACGCTGAACGCCCTGCTTGGGATCAAGAGCGGGGATACCGCCGATGGCATGCAAATCGAAGCAGCTTGGGACCGCGCTCGCGAAGAATACGCCCATCGCGGCTACCTCGAGGCAAAGCTAGATCCGCTTCCGGCGTATGACGATCAGGCACACACTGTTTCCTATTCGGTGAGCATTCAAGAGGGGCCGCAATTCCACTTCGGCAAAATCGTCCTCACGGGAATTTCCCCTGCTGCCGAGCGAAAACTGCAGAACGCATGGCCGTTCGCTGCCGGTGCAATTTTCGACAAAGCAAAGTTCGAGGATCTTCTGGCAAAGCTGCAAACGCACCAGGAGCAGGTCTTCGGAGAGTTGCCGGTGCACTACGAAAACGTCGGGCATTGGCTGCAAACGGATGCGGACAAGAACACGGTTGATGTGCTTCTGGATTTCAAGTGACTCCTTCCGCGGCGGAATCTGCGATACAAGCCGCGCTCTGAGATATACTCAGCCTTGAGATGAAAGAGCTCATTCAGATTCACAATGCAGAGGGCGCTGCCCTGTCAGCGGAAGAAAAACAACATCTTCTGCTCGCTCGCCTCGCCGAAATTCCTTCGCTCATCGTCGCGCTTTCTGGTGGGGCGGACTCCGCTTATCTGGCTTGGGCAGCCCACGAAGCGCTGGGTGCCCGCGCCCTATCCGTCACGGCGCTCTCGCCGAGTTACTCCGCCCACGATCGCTCCATAGTGGAAGAGTTTGTGAGCAAGTTGGGCGTGCGCCACGAATTTATCGAAACGCACGAAATGGATAATCCCGCCTACCGCGCGAATGCGGCCGACCGTTGCTATTTTTGCAAAGACGAACTTTTTTCCGCGCTGGACGAATTAGCCCATGAGCGCGGTTTTGCCGCCGTCGCCTACGGTGTGAACGCCGATGACACGCTCGATTTTCGCCCCGGCCATCGCGCCGCCACGGAGCATCAGGTTCTTGCGCCCCTTCTCGATGCTCGCCTGACCAAAGCCGAGATCCGGCTTCTCTCGCGGCGTGCCGGCTTGCCCACCTGGGATCGCCCAGCCTCCGCTTGCCTCGCTTCGCGCTTGCCCTACGGCACGGAGGTGACATCAGAGCGTCTTGGACTTGTCGAGCGCGGAGAAGCGGCTTTGCGCGCGCTCGGTTTCCGCCAATTCCGCGTGCGCCTCCACGACAAGCTTGCACGCGTGGAAATATCCCCCGAAGAAATGCCTCGCGCACTCGCTCCCGAAATGGCAGCCGCCCTGGCGGACCGGCTGAAAGCGGCAGGCTTCACTTATGTTGCCCTGGACCTTGAGGGTTATCGCCAGGGCTCTCTCAACGAGACTCTTTCGCCCGTCGGCCAGCGTTCCGCCAAGGCCGCGCAGGGAACATAATTCTCTGCAATTGCGTAGTTATATGTGGGACAGCTCAGAGCGAGTCTCTGCACCGTTACGGAGGATGAATGGCGCGCCACCGCAGTCTTTGTTTGCCGCTCGTGCTAATTTCGGCCGTCGTTGTCCTGGCCGGCTGCAACAGCGGGCCTTCGGTTAGCAGCGTCTTCGATCGCAGCTATAACGTTAGCGGTCCACTCCGCCTGGAACTGACCAACGCTTCTGGTGACGTGGACATCGCAGGCAGCGCCGACGGCAAAGTGCACGTGCGCGGTGAAGTGCGCGCATCCGGATTCGGCTTTGACAATCCGCAGAAGCGCCTGGACGATACCCTCGCGAATCCTCCCATCGAGCAAAGAGGCGACACCATTCGCATCGGCAAGGAAATGTCTCACATGCGCAACGTCAGCATCGCTTACACGATCCAGGTGCCGCGGGACACGGAAGTCAGCGCCACCGTCGCGTCCGGCGCGCAGACGATTCGCGGCGTGCGCGGCCCCGTGAAGGTGCAGGCCGCTTCGGGGTCCATCCGTGTGGAAAAAATCGAGCGCGACGTCCAACTCACAACCGCCAGCGGGTCGGTGTTGGCCACCGATGTTGGCAATGATGTCCGCGTATCGTCCGCCTCCGGAAGTGTGACGGTCTCGAACACTCGGGGCGATGTGCGCGTGAACGCCCTTTCGGGCGTTATTCGCGTATCCAATCCGGGGGGGCGCGTCGAAGCGGATAACGCCAGCGGCGAAGTCGAGATTCAGGGCGCGGCAAAGGACGTGAAGTCGCAGGCCGCTTCGGGAGGGGTTTCTGTGCAGGGAAACCCAGGCGCGGACAGCTACTGGGAACTGAAAACGGTATCCGGTGCCGTACAACTCGGCGTTCCGGCTTCTGCCAATCTCCATCTCTCGGCGGAAGCGGTCTCCGGCGAAATTCGCACCGACATTCCGATCGTCATCGAGGAGCAGGGCAAGCATTCTCTCCGGGCCCACATGGGCAGCGGTGGCGGGCGCGTGGACGTCCATACCGTCTCCGGTGAAATTCGGGTGAGTGGCACGAAATAGCCTCGTACAAATTCAGGTTCTCGTTCTCGAACAAAACATCGAAGAGCTAGCGACAATTCTTTCCGATACCCTTAGAATTTAACTGTATGACTTCCCAGCTCTTCTCTTCGTGCGCGGCTTCGATTCTCTTTCTTTGCGCGGCGGCTTCTCCACTGTGCGGTCAGGCCCCTGCGCAAGACGAAAAGAGTCAGAACCCCATGCCACCTTCGTCCAAAGTCGCCGCCTCCAATCCGGCCTCCTACGCCAAGCAGCCGTCGCCCGGAGAGGAATTGCAGCAAGCCATCAGCAAAGCCGGAAACGACCGCGCGGCGCTCGTCCGGAATCTGGAGGCCTTCTTGAAGGAATATCCGGATTCGCGCCAGCGTCCTCAGATTTACCGCGCCCTTGTGGAAGCTAGCATGCAATTGCGGGACAACGCGCGAGCCGCGGGCTACGCCGAACGAATCATCGCTCTCAGCCCTGACGACATCTCCATGACCATCCTGACGATTCAGTTGCTCGAACAGAACGGCGACGAAGCCGCTCTCCGCCGGGCCACAAACTATGCCACCCATGTGTTGGAATTTGTCGAGCGCAGCACTCCCGCGGAAAAATCGCCAAGAGTTTCCCAAGAAGAGTGGGGCGCGGAGAAGAAACGCGATCGCATGTCCGTGCTGACGTTGCGCGGAAGACTCGAACTGAAATTGAAGGACACGGTAGCGGCTCAAAAGGATTTCATGGCGAGTTACGAGATCCTGCCCAGTGCGGCGGCCGCGGAACAGCTCGGTGAAATCGCCGAAATGAAAAAAGATTTGAATGGCGCGATCCAGCAGTACGCCCGCGCTTTCGCCTGGGCCGACGCAACAAATGAAACCGCCGGCCGTCGCGCGATCCGGCAGAAATTGGGCAATGTCTGGCGGCTTGCCCATGGCTCTGATGATGGTCTGGGCGAGTATTTGCTTCGTACTTACGATGAGGTCTCGCAAGCCTCCATCGCAGCCAAGCCAAAGAAAAATGCGGACGCCCGCGAGCCCGCGGATTTCACGCTCAGGAAAGCTCCTGACGGGACGGCTTTCCCGCTGAAAGACACGAAGGGAAAAGTTCTCGTTGTCAATTTCTGGGCGACTTGGTGCGGCCCTTGCCACGCGCTTGAACCTCTTTTCGTCCGCGTCGCCGCGGACTTCCAGGCAAATCCGGATGTGTATTTTGTGGCCGCCGACTGTGACGAAGATGAATCTCTCGTGGCGCCCTATCTGGAGGCGGACAAACCTCGCACTCCGGTCGTATTCGCGGATGGCCTCGACCGGTTCTTCAACGTCAATTCCTTCCCGACCGTGGTGGTGATCGACCGCGTGGGCAGAATTGCTTATCGTTCGGAGGGCTTCGATTCCGATGGCTTTGAGCCAAAACTTGCAGCCGCCGTCCGCCGCGCCTTGGCTCCGCCGAGCGCCTCATCGCCTGCCGGAAATCCCGCGCCCTAAGCGCGCGGGGCGCTAACCACGCATCGCTGAGCTTTGCGGATGTTTCTCCGCCACTTCCTTGGCGGCCAGGATCGTGTTGACGTGGATTCGAACGGTGTCTTCTACCCGTCGCGCGTAGCCGCCGGCGAGTGTCGTCGCCACCGGAATTCTGCGGTGGCGCGCTTCCTCGAAGACCTTCCGGTCGCGTTGCTTCAATCCTTGTTTCGTCAACGCTAGTCCTCCAAGCTGATCTTCGCAGTAGGGGTCGGCGCCGCCAACGTAAAAAAGAATATCGGGACGGAATTCGTCGAGCGCCTGCTGCACCGCCGGAATCAGCACGCCCATATACTCATCGTCATCAGCGCGGTCGGCCATGTTGAGATCGATGCTCGATGGCGGTTTGTGCGCTGGATAGTTGTTTTCCTGATGAATCGAAATTGTGAAGACCGTGGGATCGTTTCGAAAGATGGCCGCCGTGCCGTTCCCGTGATGAACGTCCGTGTCGACAACCATTGCTTTTTTCACCGCGCCATCGCTTTGCAGTTTTCGAATCGCCACGGCCACATCATGGATCGCGCAGAAACCTTCGCCATGCCCCGGATACGCATGATGAAATCCCCCGCTGAGATTTGAACCGAATCCGTCGCGCAGCGCTGACTGCGCGGCGAGAATCGTACCGCCGGCAGCAAGCCAGACGGCTTCGACGAGTTCCGGAGAATACGGCACTTCCAGCAGCATCACTTCGCCGGCGGTTAGCGTGCCGGTCTTTAGTTTGCGCACCCAGTCCGGCGTGTGGACGCGCAGAATGTCTTCATCGCTAGCTGGATCGGGGCGCAGAAAATCCTGCGGCACTGCGATGCTTTCGCGGAGCAGCATTTCATAGATGAGGCGGAACTTTTGCGATGGAAAAACGTGCGGGCCGAGATTCAGGTCGTAACGTTCGTGGTAAACCAGTTTGAACGGCAGCATGGCGCTTGGCGCGACTAGTTCTCGCGATCGAGAATGAAGTCCGGAAGCGTGGCGAGAGCCCGAGCATATTCGGAATCCGGGCGGCCGTTGAGACACGCCTTGGCGCGCTGCGCGTAGTCCTGCGCGAGATTCCGCGCCCGGTCGAGCGCGCCGGACTCGCGAACGAGCGTAACGATTGTTTCTGGACGAACGGAATTAAATTCCTTTTCTTCCAGAACACGCGCGACCAGTTCACGCGCGTCGCGGTGCCCATTCTCCATCGCATAGATCAGCGGCAGCGTGACCTTGCCTTCTTTCAAGTCGCTGAGGACTGGTTTTCCCAGTTGCTCCGCTGAAGCTGTAAAATCCAGCAAATCATCGACAAGCTGAAACGCCAGGCCAGCGTATTTCCCGTAATCAGCGAGCGCCTGCTCTTCTTTACCTTCGAGACCGCCCAGTACTGCGCCGAGCCGCGCGCAGCCGCTGAAAAGGCATGCGGTCTTGTAGGTGGCCAGCCGCAGGGCGTCCCCTTCGGTCACGTCGATGCGGCCGATTTTTGCGAGTTGAATCAGTTCGCCTTCGACCATTTTCCGAGTCAGGTCGATCAGAATGTCCAGAACGTGAAAATTGCGCTCTTCCAGAGCCATCTGAAAAGATTGCATGTACAGCCAGTCGCCGGTGAGCACGCTGCGATGATTTCCCCATTTTGAATTAGCGGACGGGCGGCCGCGGCGCGTATCGGCGCTGTCGATAACGTCGTCGTGGATCAACGTCGCGCTGTGCAAAAGTTCGACGACGGCCGCGAGGCGGATAGCGCTGTGATCCCTGCGGCCCGCGTAGCTTGCGGAAAGAAGCAAGAGCGCGGGACGCATGCGTTTCCCTCCGCCGCCCAGCAAATATGCTGTGATTTCAGAGACGGGCGGAAAGGCGGCATCACTTTGCCGCGCGAGCTCTTCCTCGACAAAAACGAGGTCGTCGCGGACGAGATCAAAAATCTCTTTAGCCGTGAGCAGCGCGATGGCAAATCTCCTGATCTAACCCTTGTCCTTGAGACCTGGGGCCGCGAGAGTTGCCGGCCGAGCAAGACCGAAGAAGCGCCGAAAATTGTCGCATGTGGCGGCGGCAACTTCGTCTGGCGACAAGTTTCTCACACTCGCGAGCGTGCGCGCTACTTCCGCAACGTAGGCAGGCTCGTTGCGCTTGCCGCGCCAGGGCTGCGGCGCGAGGTACGGAGAGTCCGTCTCAATCAAAATCTTCTCGAGGGGCAATTCTTTCGCAACGTCGCGAAGGTTCTGAGTTTTTGGATACGTTGAATTTCCCGCAAAAGAAATCAGAAAACCCATTTCGATTCCGCGCCGCGCATCCTCGAGCGTGCTGGTGAAGCAATGGAGAATTCCACCCAGACCAGTTGCTTGCCAGTGTTCTTCGATCATATTCAGACAATCGGACCAGGCATCGCGGCAATGAATGATGATGGGTAGTTTTGCTTGTTGCGCAAGGGCCATCTGGTCGCGGAAGACGCGGTGCTGCACATCGCGCGGAGAATGATCGTAGTAGTAGTCGAGACCGATCTCGCCCCAGGCGATAACTTTGGGATGCCTGGCCAGCCGGGCCAGCTCATCCAAATGCTGCCGCGTGACTTCCTTCGCTTCGTGAGGATGTATGCCAACGGTGGCGTAAATCCAGTCATGTTGTTCGGCAAATGGCAGGGCGGAATCGAGCTTCTCCGGGCCGGGGCCTGTGCCGATGGCGAGGAGCGTTGATACTCCAGCCGCACGTGCGCGGTCAAGCACAGCCTCGCGGTCTTCGGCGAATTGCGGGAAGTCGATGTGAGCGTGTGAGTCGATGAGTTCCATTTCTAAAAGTTATCAGTGATCAGTTGTCAATTCTCAGTAAAAAAGAAAAAATGGAGTTTCGTCTTGCGCTCAGCTTCTCCCCTTGAGTCCTGGTTCGCACGCTTAAGACTGGAAACTGAGAACTGAAAACTCATTTCAAGCGGGCGCCGATTTCGACGTCTTCGTCGGGGAAGCCGGCGAGGACGGGGCGGCCCTCGGGGCCGACGGAAGCGGCGACGATCATGCCGTTGGATTCGACGCCGCGGAGTTTGCGCGGGGCGAGGTTGACGACGACGGCGACTTTGCGGCCGATTAATTTTTCCGGCTCGTAAAATTGCGCAATGCCGGCGCAAATCTGGCGAATCTCCGTGCCGATGTCGACAGTAAGCTTCAGCAGTTTGTCCGCGCCAACGATGCGTTCGGCGGTTTTGATCTGGCCGACGCGCATTTCGACTTTGGCGAAGTCTTCGATGCCTATTTTTTCAGGAGCAGCCTGCGCCGCGGCTGCCGAAGCGGCGGCGCTCGCTCCCGGAGCGCTTGCGGGCGCTGGCGTGGTTACCGGCGACGGTGCGTTCTGTGCTTCTTTTTCCATGGCTTCCATCCTCTCGATTGCTTCTGCTTTTTCAATGCGCGGGAACAGAGCTTGCGACTTACCGAGCGCCGTACCGGGAACGAGTTGTCCCCATCGCAAACCATCCAGCGCAACAGAATCGGCTTGTCCAGGCTGGCCGAGCAACGACCACACTTTGGTGGTGCTCTCCGGCAAAACGGGATGCGTTAGCGCAGTCACGATTCGCAGGACTTCCGCTGTGGTCCAAAGAATGGTGGCGCGGCGCTGTTGATCGGCTTCACTGTCACCAAGCGACCAGGGATGCTCGGTCGTAAGGTATTTGTCGGTCGCGGCGATGAGCGACCAGATCTCTTCCAACGCGAGTGAGAAGCCTAGTTTGTCGTACTGCTCCAGGACTTCCCCGATCGCTTCTTGCGCTTTCGTGGCCAGCGCGGTGTCCTGCGGCTGAAATGTGGCAGGCTTGGGAATTTTGCCGCCGTTGTTTTTCTCGATCATGGCCGCGGTGCGGCTGGCGAGATTTCCGAGACCGTTGGCGAGATCGCTGTTGTAACGCTGGACGAGCGCATCGTAACTGAAATTGCCGTCCTGGCCGAAAACGGTTTCGCGCAGAAGATAGTAGCGAAGAGCGTCCATGCCGAGGACGTGAACGATCGGCCGCGGGCGAACGACGTTGCCGAGCGACTTGCTCATTTTGGCGCTGTCCATCAGCAGCCAGCCGTGGGCCCAGACTTGTTTTGGCAACGGGAGGCCGGCGGCCATCAAAAATGCAGGCCAGTAGACGGCATGAAAGCGGATGATTTCTTTTCCGACGAGGTGGAGATCGGCGGGAAAGAATCCGGTCTTCTCATATTGCGGGCCACCGACAGCACTGAGATAGGCGGTGAGCGCGTCGAACCAGACGTAAAAAACGTGCGGCTCTTCGCCGGGAACGGGAATTCCCCAGCGAACCGAGGTGCGCGTGATGCTGAGATCGCGGAGGCCGCCTTCGACGAAGCTGAGAACCTCGTTGCGGCGGGCTTCGGGCTGGATGAAATCGGGATGCTTTGCATACCAATCGAGAAGCGGCTTCTGGAACGCGGAAAGCTTGAAATAGAAATTGGCTTCGGTGACCGTTTCCGTGGGACGGCCACAATCAGGGCAGTTCTCGCCGGGCTTTACGTCCACGTAAGCATTGTCGTAGATGCAGTATTGGCCGGTGTAGTGGCCGGCGTAGACGAAACCATTATCGCGGCATTGTTTGAAAAGCCACTGGACGGTGTGCGCGTGTTTGAGGTCCGTCGTACGGATAAATTCGTCGCCCTGGACGCCGAGTTCGTCCCACAGAGCGCGCCACTCGGCGGCCATTTTCGCGACAAATTCGGATTCGGGGACGCCCGCTTTTTTAGCGGAGCGCTCGACGTTGACGCCGTGTTCGTCGGTGCCGGTAGTCATGACCGCGTCGTACCCGCGCATGCGTTTGTAGCGGCGGATGGTGTCGCACACGATGGTCGAATAGGTGTGGCCAATGTGCGGTAGGCCGTTCGTGTAGTAGATCGGCGTGGTCAGATAATATTTGGGTTTGTCGGGCATTTTCTAATGTTGTAAGTTTTCAGTTGTCGGTTATCAGTTCCGAGAGAAAAAATCCAATAGGGCGCCCGCCGCGGGGGGCGCCTCCTGCGAAGCAATGTGCAATCACGAATGGGCCTCGTAGGCGCGGAGGGCTTCGCTGATCACGCGCTGGAGTGGCACGTTTTTTTCGACGGCTAGTTTTCGGCAGTCGTCGTATTCGGGCGCGACGTGCAGAATGCGGCCGTTCACGCGGGAAATCTTGATGCGCACGTCGCCGTAATTTGTAAGGACGCTCACAAACTCGCGCGGCAGCGTGCGGCGCTGCGCGCGGTAAGTGCGCGCGCCAAAGGTTGTTGTTTCGGCAAAAATCAGCGATATCAGCGTATTTGTATCTTGCGGCTTGCACAAGACCGTGAGTAGCGTGCCGGGGCGGTTCTTTTTCATTTGCACCGGGGTGGTGTAAACATCGAGCGCGCCGGCAGCTAATGCCTTTTCCAGGAAGTAGCCGTAGATTTGCGGGTTCATGTCATCGAGATTCGCTTCAATCACCGCAATTTCTTCGTCGAAGCCGGCGACGGTTTTTTCCGCGGCTTCGCCGATCATGATG
>DATNLB010000578.1:0-3029 GCA_035603095.1 Candidatus Acidiferrales bacterium | reverse complement strand
TTCACACTCGCTCTCATGGGGACACCTTCATCCCGGATATCCTGACTTTCCCCAAGCCGACACCGCCCCAACTACCTCGATTAGTCTCCGAAACGGAGATGGCGCTTATTATCCAATCCGCCCACAAACTTTCTCCTTCTTCCACCAATCCGCTGCGTGCCGAAACGATCGCATTGGGACTAATGCTGCTGTTCTGTTGCGGGCTCCGGCGCGGTGAACTCCTCCGGCTCAAACTGGGCGACCTCGACCGGAATCAACGCCTCGTCCGCATCGCGTTCACAAAATTCCATAAGTCCCGGTTAGTACCGTTGGATCGCACCGTTGCAGACGAACTGGAACACTATCTCCAACGGCGACATCGAATGAAGCTGCCGATGACTCCGGACAGCTTCCTTCTGTGGAGTGGCCGCCGTTGGCCGGAAGTCTACGCCGGCACCAGTCTTTCAACTGTGTGGCGACGGCTATGCTTTACCGTCAAGGTGCTGGACGCGCACGGTCGTCCACCCCGACTCCACGATCTACGCCATAGCTTTGCCCTCAACACTCTGCAACGTTGGTATGCCGAAGGCGCGGACGTGCAAAGCAAGCTGAACCTCCCCCGATTTTGCGGACACGGAAGCTCAAAGTAGAATGGAGCGAACCGTGAAAGAGAAAAAGATACAGAAAAAGTATGAGGAGGAGTTCAAACGTCAAGCGGTGGAACTGGTCATCCACAGCGGGAAGACGCAGGCGCAGATCGCGCGAGAACTCGGAGTCAGTGGTTACAGTTTGAACCTATGGAAGAAGGCCTATCTGAAGCGAATGGAACCGGCACAGTTGGGTTCTAGGCAGATGAGCCCTGAGCAGATGGTGGCTGAGATCAAGCGCCAGCAGAAAGAGATCGAGTATCTGCGCCGGCAGCGGGAGATTCTAAAAAAAGCTATGAGCATACTGGGCGAGGAACCGAACACCGGTATGCGATGATCAAGGAGCTTTCGGTGGAGTTTGCAATCAAGGAATGTTGCCAGGTGATGGGGGTAAGTCGAAGCGGATATTACCAATGGGTCAAACCTGGGCGCTCAGAGCGGCGGGCCCAGGCAGAAGCGAAATTGCTGGAGCAGATCGTGGAAGTATTTGAAGCCAACAAAGAGCGTTATGGAAGCCCCAGGGTAACACGAGAGCTTCGGCAACAGGGCGTTGGGTGCGGCGAGAATCGTGTGGCGCGACTAATGCGCGAAAATGAGCTGGCAGCACGCCGGAAAAAGGCATTCCGGCCGCGCACGACAATAGGGGGCGAAAGAGTTGCTCCAAACCTCATTAAAGACTTGGAGCCGAGCGCTCCGGATCAAATCTGGGTGAGCGATATTACCTATGTCAGCACGTTGGAGGGATGGCTCTACCTGGCGGTGATTTTGGATCTGTTCAGCCGCAAAGTGGTGGGCTGGAAATTGGGAGAGACATTGGAGGCAGAGCTGGTAGTGGTGGCGTTGAAAAACGCTTTGATGAGGCGACAGCCTGATCCAGGACTTTACTTCCACTCCGATCAAGGCAGCCAGTACAGCAGCGAGGCGGTCAAAACGCCTTTGGCCGTCATCGGAGCTAACCTGAGTATGAGCGGCCGGGGAAATTGCTATGAGAACGCCAAGGCGGAGGCATTTTTCAGTACGCTGAAAACGGAGTGTTTTCCTGCCAATCAGCTCTTCACCAGCAAGGGCGAAGCGCGCCGGGAGATCTTCGAGTACATCGAGGCTTATTACAACAATCAACGTCTGCACAGCGCGTTGGGTTACCAGACACCCAGCCAATATGAAACAGAATTTAATCGAGTAGTTGACATCGCAATCAGCTCAGCACAAAGTGTCGACGTCGCACCGGAGGATAGAGCACTGCAGGGATGCAACTCGAGCGCCGACGCGACCTTGCAAACGGCAGGCAAGGCCGCTTCCAGGCGGCCTGCCGGCTCGGCTTTGACCTGCCGGCGCAAGCCAAAAGCGACAAATCCCAGGGGGTTCGGGGGACAGAGTCCCCTGATTCCATTAATCAAACACTAAAGAAAACCGAGAAACACGTGTCCGTTTTTTCGGGGGAAGTACAGCTACACTGTCGAGAATGATTGCCGGGCGGACTCTTATTCCGCCGGTGCGCGATTTGCCCAGTAGCGACCAGCGAACAGTACTCGACGTTCGCAATCTCGGTCTGACCGGCCATTTCTCATCAGTCACTTTTTCCCTGCGAGCCGGTGAGATTTTAGGGGTCGCCGGGCTGACGGGGTCGGGTCGGTCCGTCCTGGTCCGGAGCTTGTTTGGACTGCACAAGGTCGAATCCGGCGAAGTGACGATCAATAATCGCCAGATCCGGATTCGGTCTCCGCACGACGCGATCCGACAGGGGATCGGCTATATCCCGGAGGATCGAAAGATACTCGGCCTGTTTCCGCATCAGGATATCAAGACTAATCTGCACATCGCGCGAACTGCTCAGCGGGCGGACCTTCTTTTCAAGGACAGCGCCGGCATGCGTGCCAGCGCCGTGTCGATGAAAAAGGAACTTTCCATCAAGTTCCGCCACGAAGACGATCTCATCGGATCACTTAGCGGCGGTAATCAACAGAAGGTGTTGTTATCACGATGGCTATTGCTCGAGCCGGCGATCATTCTTATGAATGAACCCACCCGCGGGGTAGACGTGGGCGCGAAGAAGGAAATTTATGACCTCATGTTTGCTCTTACCCTGCGGGGTTTTTCATTCATCGTCACTTCGTCGACGACCGAAGAATTGCTAGTGCTCAGTGATCGCGTGCTAGTGATGAATCGAGGACAAGTGAGAACCATTCTGAACCGAGCCGAAGCGACCAAAGAATCAATCATCCATGCAGCGACTACCTGAATCAACCTACGCCAGCAAGGGCGGAGCCAACGACGCCGGGCATTCGACGAGCGGATTCAGAAGCGCGTGGAGCCGCGCGTTTCTCATGCGCGATTTCGGGATCGCAATCGTGGCCCTTCTAATCGGTTTAGGGTTTTCCTTAGCCTCACCGGTCTTTCTATCCA
>DATNLB010000684.1:0-2371 GCA_035603095.1 Candidatus Acidiferrales bacterium | reverse complement strand
CTTAACGTTCCATCAGCGCTCCCCTGGGACCGGGCACGACCATGCGGCATCCCACGACGCCTCAGACGCTCTGCCGGGTAATGGCCAGCCTTCCCGCAAATGGTTCGTTGCCATAATCGTACTGTCGGTCTTCCTCGCCGCCGCTGTTGCTGTCGCCACGGACCGATTTCTGACGCGCAGGACCGCCGAAGCCCGGCTGACGAGCGATAGCACGGATTTACCGGTGGCTTTTCACCTTTTCTGGAGAGGGTTTCTTACCGGGCCGCAAGAGCCGTGGGTCATCTTCAGCAACGCAGCCTTCGTCGGCCGGCCGTACACTGGCATGCGCTACTACAATCGTGCCAGGGATTCCAGCGCGGTGATCCTGGATCACTACACTGGAGTCGGCGAAGTGCTGGCGGTACACGCGCTGGATAATGTTTTCGGGAAGCTTCATCAGCAAATTCGCGTCAAGCGCGGCAGCTTGTTTTCCCTGGATGACGCAAAAAACAACGATCTCATCTTCATTGGCTCGCCTTCGGAAAATCTGACCCTCTTGGAGTTGCCAAATATCCAGGAATTCAACTTCCGGCAGATCACTTCTGGGCCGCGCATGGGCACCATGGAGATCATCAATTTTCATCCGGAATCAGGCGAACCAAAAGAGTTTCTCCCGTCCCTGCCGGACGAGACCCTGACGGAAGACTATTCCGTAATAGCGCTCAAGAGAGGACTAAATCCTGCACATTCGGTCCTGATCCTGGCAGGTGCCACCACGATCGGCACGCAAGCTGCCGTGGAATACGTCTGCCAGCAGAATTCTTTGGAAGAGTTGCTCTTGCGGCTCTCGGTTTCGAATTCGGGCGAGCTCAAGCCGTTCGAAGCGGTAATCCGTGTAAAAGTCGCCCGCGGAGTGCCCGTGGGCACGGAACTCGTTGCGCTCCGCAAGAGCCCACGATAGCCTCATTCGAAAGAACCGATCCCCACTCGATAGAACCACCTCATCCCAAGAAATTCTGCAGCTTCTGTTTTGCTATTTCTTTGAAGAAGGCGGAGGCGTCAGGTGAGGATCGAGTTCTGCGGCTTTTTGAAATTCTTCTTGCGCCTCCTCGGATTTGCCCTGCTGACGCAGAGCCATCCCCAGTTCAAAGTGGGCGGCCGCATACTTTGGCGAAGAGCTGATCGCGGCGCGAAATTGCGACATGGCGCCCTCCAAGTCTCCCGCATTGAGAAGTCTGCGCCCCGAATTTGTTGCAAAGAGGGCGGCCTGATCGCTGGTCTTCTGCTTTGCCATTTCCATTCCGGTCCGGCTTTCCGCGGCGGCACCCTCTGAGTCTCCGAGTTGCCGGAGCACGGCTGCCAAAGTTGTGTGAGCGCCCGCAAACTCCGGCTGCAGGCGAATCGCTTCCCGCAAAGCAGTCGCAGCCTCTTGGAGTTCGCCCTTCTGCTTCAGGACCGTTCCCAGCGTGTAATAGGCCTCGGCATAGTCCGGTTTGGCATGAATAGCTGCGTGGAGTTCCTCCGCGGCTGCAGCAAAGTCGCCTTGCTGCCAAAGCGTCACCCCCAGCGTGTAGTGCACATCCGCTTGCCCGGGATCCAATTCTTCTGCCTTGCGCAGTTCGGCCATGGCCTCCGGCAGTTTGTCTTTCAATTTGAGCGCGAGCCCAAGATCGTAGTGCAGAGTTGCATCCTGCGAGGAAAGCTTGAGTGCCGATTCGAATTCAGAAATGGCGGCGTCGAAGTCTGCCACTTGCAAATGCGCTGCTCCCAGGTTCCCTTTGTATGCGCTGTCATCGGGCCGCAAACGGACTGCCGTTTCAAACTCGGCGATGGCCCCATTGCCGTCACCAGTCTGCAACAAGGCGAGACCCAGATTATTGTGTGTGTCCGGGCTTTCCGGTTGCTGCTTCACTGCCTGGCGAAACGCTTTTATGGCTTGCTCAGCATCCCCGTTGTGCTGGAGCAGCAAGCCCAGGCTATTTTGCGCGTCAGGGTAGTCTGGCTTCAGTGCAACACAAGCTTGTAGCTCGCGGATCGCCGCACCCGTCTCGTCTTTGCTCTTTAGAACTTGTGCGAAATAATAGTGCCCGCCTGGGTCCGCAGAATTCAGTTGCACGGCAGCTTGCAGGTGTTGCGTGGCCTCTTCGAGGGACTTTTCCTGGTAACGCAAGACCCCGAGATGAAAATGCGCTTGAGCGAAATCAGGCTGCAGGCGTAGAGCGTCGGAAAATTCCGCGGCTGCGCCTTGCGAGTCAGACTTTTGCACCAACACAGCCCCGAGATCGTCGTGCAATTCCGCCCTTTGCGGCTCAAGCTCGATGGCCCGCCGAAACTCACTGGTGGCGCCGTCGAGATCCCCGGAAAAATCGAGCGCGCGCGCCAAAATGTGATG
>DATNLB010000665.1:0-6636 GCA_035603095.1 Candidatus Acidiferrales bacterium | reverse complement strand
TCACCGGTCGAACTCGCGACACCCGCATTGTTGAAGATGATGACCTCACGCTCTTTGGCAAGCCCGTCCAGAACCGCAGGATCCCAGTTGTCGAGATTTCCGGTGAAGTGCTGGTTGAAGACAAGGGGCAAACCACTTCGCTTGCCCCAGCGCCGATAAGCGAAGCGAATACCGTTAGCCTCAACAAACTGCGTCGGAACCGTTACTGCTGTATAGGTGCTCATTGTCCGATCCTCTTTTGTTGCGATGGATGATGTTCATCGGCTGGGCTGCGCGGTCCGGTGCTCACAGAATGAGGATTCTGAGAATGGCAGGCGCTGTAACGCCAAGACTTGCACGATTCATCCCCTTATTTCGCCCTACAAATTAGCCAGCCGCGACCGCATCTGTTACAACCGCCAGGGCTGCTCTCGCGCAGTCGACGTCGTTCTGCACCGTGGGCGCCCCGCTCAGACCGATCGCCCCGACAATTTCTCCGTCCACCTTAATGGGAAACCCTCCTCCCCACGCAGCCATCCGCGCAAGCGTGGGGATGCCAGCTAAAAGCGACGGGTCGCCCTGGATAAAGTTGAAGAAGTCTTGCGTGGAGACGCCCAACAGAGCCGTGTAGGCCTTGTTCTGCGCCATCTCAATGGTAGGAATCGGGGCCCCATCCATTCGGCTAAAGGCCTTCAGATTGCCCCCATCATCGAGAATCGCTACGTTCTCAGTGACGCCAATTTCTCTGGCTTTCGCCACTGCTGCATTCACCATTTTCTGTGCTAGCTCAGAAGAAATACTGTGTTTCTTCACTACGTTAGCCATTGGATTCTTTCCTCCCTTTGGTACGTATTGCCTTTTGATCATCCCGCGCTTGGCGCAATCGCGACGGGCTTTGATGAGGGTTTAGTCGGCGATCATTCCTCCGTCCACCGGGATGGAAGCGCCAGTCATGTACGAAGCATTTGCCGAAGCAACAAAGGCGATTACGTGAGCGATCTCATCCGGTTTTGCCAGACGCTTGACGGGTACTGTCGAGACCAGCGCCAATTTGTTTTCATCTGTACTGGTGAAGCGGGTGAGCATTCCTGTATCCGTAGTACCCGGAGCGACTACGTTTACCCGAACTCCGGTGCCCGCGACTTCCAGTGCAGCGGATTTTGTCAGGCCCTCTATCGCATGCTTGCTGGCCACGTAAACGGACGCGCCGGCAGCCCCGACGCTTCCGTAGGCCGACGAGACATTGACGATGCTCCCGCTCCCCTGTTGCACCATCACCCGCAGTTCATGCTTCATGCTGAGCAGCGTACCCAGGACGTTTGTGTCGAAAGTCGCGGCGTAGGTTTCTGCAGTCTGCTCCGTCACCGGGCCTGGTGTGCCTTCGGTTCCAGCATTGTTGACTGCAATATCCAGGCGTCGGAAACGCTTGACCGTCTGGTCCACAAGGTTGCACACGTCCTCATCCTTGCGGACATCAGTACGAACAAAAATGGCCTCTGCTCCGAGGCCTTTTAGCTCGGCAGCTAACTCTTGTCCCTGTTCGTCTCGACGCCCAGACACAACAATGTGTGCGCCTTCTTGCGCAAAGATTATTGCGGCGGCACGACCGATGCCGGTCAGCGCACCGGTAATTAACACCACGGGATTTTTCATCACAATTTCTCCTCAGGCTTCGGGTGAAACAATAAAGTTCATCCGGGTCGACCCACATATCTTGTGGGCTCCCCACGTTCCCGATCATGGACGGCCAACATTTTGCGAACAACCCTCGTTGGAGTCCTTGTTCGGCTACCCAATGAAGGTGGGTGCGAACACTACTATTGGGGGAGAGCGACGCGACTCTAGCGATCACCAATGTCAATACGCTTTCGTCCGAAAAGCCGTGCGTCAATAGAGCGAAGCCCTGGGCCGAGAGTCGCCAAGGCTGCGCCAAGACTTGCCAGAAGAATGGAATCTTCCACGTGGGCGGGTAGCGAGAATGCAAACGCAACTTCCAAAAGCACTACAACCGCCCCAGCCACAGGGGTTCCGAGTCCAATGAGGAGCAGTGTTCCGGCTCCGATTGCGACGACCTCCATGATCATGACCTGGAGCGAGGGTGACCGCGAGAGCTCAACAGTGCCTTCGTAAATCAAGAGAGTCCCGCCCACAAGACGCAGAATCAGAAGACCTCGGCCAGGCCATCCGTTAGGGAATATCGAGAATAATCGTTGCAGAGAAACATCCTTTCGATGCCAGCGTAAAACAGTCGAAATGAGTTTCGAACGCCTCAAAAAGGGCTCGGCGATGCCCCCCTTTTGGGGTGGGCCAAAGTGAAAGACCTGCAGTAGCGTTTCCGAGGGGGGGAGTGCAAGATCAAGACGGAATCTCTATGCTTTCGGCTGCCGGGCTAGAAGATAATTCGGGACCTGACGGAGGAAACGATTAACCTCAGGCTCTATCTCCGAACTCTCGCTTGCCGTTGCGGTGCGCTAGCATGGTGCTTGGCATTTGCAGTTCGAGCTCCAGCACAAGAAACCGTGACGACGGAGACCCAAACAATCAGGCTGCCCATGATCGCGGGAACTGACACTCATTTCCGGAGGCTTCCCTCTGATTCTGGACTTTCCCAGACGCGAGTCTCCGAAATCGTACAGGATGATGACGGCTTTATTTGGTTCGGGACGCAAAATGGATTGAACCGCTTTGATGGCTACAAGTGCAAGGTTTTCCGGCACGATCCAAATGATCCGGGGAGTCTAAGTGGCGTTTATATCTACTCGTTGTTCAAGGATCGCTCCGGCTTCATTTGGGTTGGATCAGACCAGTTTCTAGATCGATTTAGTCCGGTCACCGAAACATTTACTCACTATCCCTTACCGATCCCAGACTCTAGCGGTCTTACAACGACTGTCAATCATATTGGTCAAGACTCATCCGGGATGTTATGGCTATCCACCGGCAAAGGCTTGTTCAGGCTCGACCCCACTAGCGGACAAACAACCCGTTTCCTTCACGACCCTGCCGATCCCGCCAGTCTAGGTGACGATGAGATCAAATCTACCGGCGAGGACAGGCAAGGCAGATTTTGGGTCGGTAACAGCCAAACGCTCGACGAATTTGATCGAAAAGCGGGAAAGGTGATAAGGCATATTCCGATACCCGATTCGGGTGTGGGGGTGCGGTTTCACGAGGACCGTTTCGGTGTCTTCTGGATCTTCTACGGCAATGACGGTCTACCAGCCATTCTTGACCGGAAGACAAACAGGTTGATGCGTTATGAATTCAATCCAGACAATCGTTCGGGTGGATCAACCAATCGTGCCTACGCGATCCTCGAGGATCATGAAGGCACCATGTGGTTTGGAACGGCCGCCAACGGTTTGCTGAAATTTGACCGCGAGCATCATCGATTTGTCAGTTATACCGACCGCCCCGGTGACAGCGACAGCTTGGCGGACACGCGAGTTACGGCATTGTACGAGGACCGCGAAGGAAACATTTGGACGGGATTGCACCAGGTAAGGCCAAATTTCTTTACGACTAAGCAACAACCGTTTGAAAAATTTATACACGAGTCTGGAAACCCCAACAGCCTAGGATCGCCGCTGGTCGGCGCGATCTATGAGGATAAAAGGGGAGTTTTGTGGGTTGGCACTGATCGAGCGCTGAACATGATCGACCGCCGTCTAGGACAGTATTCCACCTTCAAACTGATCAGTGGAACCGAGGTACTGGGCATCGTCGAATCGGGAGCGAACACACTTTGGTTTGGAACAAGTCAGGGGCTTAAGCGATACGATCGGACGACAGGAGAGCTTCGCTCGTACAATAGAATCCCTGGAGATGCGTCTTCCGTATGTAGCGGCATTATTGAGCGATTGCTGATCGATCGTCACGGAACGCTCTGGGGTGCAACTTGGGACGGCCTCTGTCAATTCGATTCGTCTACCCAACGCTTTACTACGTATAAACCAGACGCGAAGAGTGGAGGCCTCGATTATCACGCGATCGCCGAAGACAGCAATGGGGACATGTGGCTCGGCGGCAATATGGGACTGCACCGATTCGATCGCCTTTTCAAGCATTTCACCATCCATAACCACAATTCGGATGATTCCACGAGCCTGAGTGACAACCGGGTGAACTCGGTCTACTTTGATCGGGCCGGAACAATGTGGGTGGGCACGCAAAATGGGTTGGACAAATTTGATCCCAAAACGAACACGTTTAAAACCTATAGCGAGCGCGACGGTATCGCCGGGAATGTCGTGAGCTGTGTCCTGGAAGATGGTCGCGGACTTCTATGGATGAGCACTGATAAGGGCATTTCGAACTTTGACCCTCGAACCGGAAGTTTCAAAAACTTCACCGCAGCGGACGGTCTTCCCGGTTCTGATCTTACTGGGTGGGGCGCCTGCTTCAAGAGTCGGGCGGGAGAGATGTTTTTTGGAGGGTTCAGCGGAGCGACCGCGTTTTTCCCAGAGAGAATCGTGGACGATATATTTGTCCCTCGGATTGCTTTGACTGAGTTCAGGCTATTCGGATCCCCCGTGCAACGCGGTCATGATTCCCCTTTGGCAAACTCTATCAATCACACCGATCAAATTACTTTGTCTCACTCGCAAAACATCTTCTCCATCGAATTTTCGGCGCTGAGCTATCTGGACGCTGCGACAAGCCGGTATCGCTACAAATTGGAAGGATTGGATGACAAGTGGAACGAGGTGGACAGCGACCGAAGGGTGGCGGCATATACAACTCTGCCGCCCGGAACTTACACCTTCCGAGTCGAGGGCGCAAGCAGTCATGGCCCATGGGGCGAGCCTGGAGCGATGGTGCGCATCCGAATTTTGCCACCGTGGTGGGGCGCGGTGTGGTTTAGGCTCCTCTCCACTTTGGCAGTTGTCGCGGTTTTGTGGATGCTGTATCTGTTTCGCCTTCAGCAAGTCGCTGCTGAGTTGCGAGGTAGGATGGAAGAGCGCCTCGGCGAACGAGAAAGAATTGCTCGCGAGTTGCACGACACCCTGCTGCAAGGGATACAAGGACTCATTCTCCGTTTTCAAGCGGCGGCGGTACGAATACCCAACTCGGAACCAGCTCGCCAGTTGATGGATAGTGCGCTCGATCGTGCCGATGAAGTGATGGCCGAAGGGCGTGACCGGGTTAGGCACCTACGGGTTTCGGTAGGCCCTACAAAGGATTTGGCCAAGGCGTTTACCCAAGCGGGCCAGGAACTTTCTCGGGGAACAAACGTGGAGTTTGCCGTAGTCGTGGAAGGCGATGTGCGGCCTCTGCACACCTTGGTTCTAGACGAAGCCTACTGGATTGGGCATGAAGCTTTGGTGAATGCATTCCAACATGCCGAGGGGACGCGGATCGAAGTGGAAATTGCCTATGATCAGAATAAATGGCGCATCCGAGTTCGAGATAACGGTCGCGGCATAGATTCGCAGGTCCTTGAATCCGGCGGAAAACCGGACCACTGGGGAATGTCCGGAATGCGCGAACGAGCCACGAAAATCGGTGGTCAGATGCAGATCTGGAGCCGGCCCGAAGCCGGCACGGAGGTGGAACTTTCCGTGCCCGGATCGAAGGCTTACCGGACCTCCAGAAGCCGTTCGGCTTGGACCTTGTTACTGCGTGCTGTACGCGGGGGTAACCGCTGATGGAATCTGCAAACACTCGGATAAAAATCCTGACTGTTGACGATCATCCTGTGCTCCGCGAGGGAATTGCGGCACTCCTGGAGGGCCAGGAAGATATGATTTTGGTTGCCGAGGCCGTGAATGGCCGCGAGGCAATCGAGCAGTTTCGTACCCATCGTCCTGACGTTACACTGATGGACCTACAGATGCCCGAAGTAAATGGTATTGATGCGATTGTTTCCATTCGAAGCGAATTTCCACAAGCCCGTATCCTTGTATTGACGACATACAAAGGCGACGTACACGCCGCGCGGGCTTTGGATGCTGGAGCGTGCGGCTACCTTCTCAAGAGCGCATTGCGTAAGGATCTCCTGGATACGATTCGCGCCGTACACACCGGTCGCAAACGAATTCCACCTGAAATTGCTATTGGAATTGCCGAGCATCACTCCAGCGACACCCTTACTGCCCGCGAACTGGAAGTGCTGACGCTGGTGGCCGCTGGAAATGCGAACAAAATTGTCGCATCGGAGCTAGGCGTTTCTGAGGAGACCGTTAAGGGACACATGAGCAGTATCCTCGCGAAGCTGAACGCAAACGACCGAACTCACGCAGTAACCATCGCGCTCAAGCGCGGCATCCTGCAACTGGAAGAATGACGGAGGAGGAATCCATCGCGGCGACCTTGCAAGCAGATTCTCTCCGATAGAGTTGTTCCCATCCCCCTCTAAAGTTGTAGCGCGTCCACCTGCCATTAGGTAACCAAAAAAGGATCCCATCGAGGCTTGTTCGTAGAACAAATTCATCTCATCATCCCCGGTGTAAAGCGTGGGAGGTGGACGACAATGTGCGAACAGGTCTTGTTAGCAGCAGCAAAGCAAGGGCAAACGGAGGCCTTCGCCACACTGTGCCAACCTTACGCGCGAAGGCTTATCCGGAATGCGCACCGCATCACCAGAAATCATGAAGACGCAGAGGATGCCCTCCAAGATGCCTTTTTGAGCGCCTTCATTCACATTAAGAATTTTGA
>DATNLB010000579.1:0-5465 GCA_035603095.1 Candidatus Acidiferrales bacterium | reverse complement strand
GGATTTGCGTGAATGCCTGCTGCGGCAATTGAAAGCGTTTGATCCACAGAACACGCTGGCCCAGCAGATCGTTTCCGAGCACCTGAAGCAAGTGCAATCGAACCAGTTGAAAGAGATCGCGCGGGCGCTGAACCGGCCGCTGGAAGTCGTGAAGCGCTCGCTGGACACGATTAAGAAGCTCGATCCCCGGCCCGGGCTGCGGTACAACAAATCAGAGCCGCGCCTCGTCGAGCCGGACGTCTACTTCCGCAAGGTGGATGATCAGTGGCAGGCGTTCCTGAATGAAGACGATATGCCGCAACTGCGGCTCAGCCCCACGTACCGCCGGCTGCTGGTCAAAGATGCCGCTGACCGCGACGTTCGCAACTACGTGAAAGAACGGTTCACCGCCGCCGTCCAGTTGATGAAGAACATCGAACAGCGAAAGCACACCATCTTGCGCGTCTGCCAGTCGATCATCGCGCGCCAGGGCGAATTCCTCGATCACGGTCAGGACGCGCTGAAGCCCATGATGATCAAAGAAGTGGCGGAAGAGGTCGGCGTGCACCCCTCGACGGTGAGCCGCGCGGTGGCCAGCAAGTATGCGCACACGTCGCAGGGCGTGCTGGAGCTGCGCTCATTTTTCAGCGAATCCGTGAACGGGCCGGAGGGCGGCGGAATGTCGCTGCTTACACTCAAGCGGCTCGTCAAGAAAATGATCGAAGAGGAAGATTCCGCGAAGCCGCTCACCGACGAACAGATTGCCAAGAAGCTGGACGACGCGGGCATTCACGTCACCCGCCGTACGGTCGCGAAGTACCGCGAGGACATGAGAATTCCCAGCACGCACCAACGCCGGGAAAAGAGCTGAGCGGCATTACCCGTGAAGCCGCAGACGCGACACGATACCCGTCATTTGGTCATCCTCACCGGGCTTTCCGGTTCCGGCAAGAGCACCGTCCTACATGCCTTCGAAGACATGGGCTTCTATTGCGTGGACAATCTTCCCGTCGAGCTCATCCCCATCTTTGCGGAACTGCACGCGGCAGGCGAAGGAGACTTTGCGCGCGCGGCGCTGCTGGTAGACGCGCGCGAGGGCGCGCAACTGCAAAAATTGCCGCCCCTCCTGAAACATTTAAAGAAAGACCATCCCATCACGTTGGTTTTCATCGAAGCGAATGAGGATGCCCTCCTGCGGCGATACAGCGAGACCCGCCGCCCGCATCCCCTGGGGAGGAATTTTTCCGTGCGGGAAAGCTTGTCGCACGAACGCGCTCTGATGGAGCCGATCCGCAAGCTGGCGGACGTAGTCATTGAAACGACGCAATTCAACGTGCATGAATTGCGCAACTTCGTCACGGAGCGATTTAAGAATCCGGACAAACGGCCGATGCTGGTTTCGGTCGTGAGTTTCGGGTACCGCTACGGAGTGCCGTCGGACGCGGACCTGGTTCTCGACGTGCGATTTCTGCCCAATCCGCACTTCGTGCCGCGGTTGCGGCCATTCACGGGCAAAGATCCGAAAGTACGGCGGTATATCCGCTCGTTTCCGCAGACCGGAGAATTCCTGCGCCGCATCGAAGGCTTGCTGACCTATCTGATCCCGCATTACATTCGCGAAGGAAAAAGTTATCTGACCATTGCGTTCGGATGTACCGGCGGGAAGCACCGTTCGGTGATGCTCGCGGAGGCGGTGAAGAAGTCGCTAGGGAAGCGCGGATTTTCCGCCAAAGTCGTTCACCGCGATATCGATAAGTAAACGAACCGGGTGCGAGGTACCATTTCGCTTTCGGCGGGTCGTGAAAACTTGACACGCCGCGACGTGGCGAATAGCGTAACAAGTGGGTGAGTCAGGGAGTCTGCAGCGTGACCTCGTTGTTATCGCCACAGTGGAAGCGATTGCTCAGTTACGTGCGGCCGTACTCCTTTCGGCTGGCGGTGGGCGTGGTGTTGGTGGCTTTCACGGCGCTGGCGGACGGGATCGTGGCGCTGATGCTCCGGCCGGGATTTGACTACGTCCTCAACCCGTCCGTTTCCGGTTCGACCCTGCCGCTGGTGACATTTCCTAACGGTTATACGATCTATCTCAATCGTTTTTTCCCGCCCAGTATCCATCACGTGTGGACTATTTTTGCGCTGACGGTACTCTTTCTTTATGTTGCGAAGGGCATCGCCGAGTATCTGGGTGTGACCCAGATCCAGTACGTGGGGCAAGCCGCGGTAACCAGGCTGAGGAATCAGGTGTACGCCAAGATCATCCGCCAACCGATTGGCTTTTTTCAGAATAATCCGACGGGACGCTTGCTATCGACGACGATCAACGACGTAGAGCGCACGCGTATCGCACTCTCGGAATACTTGGCCGACCTGTTCCAAAAAGGGTTCACGCTGATTGTATTTCTAGTAGTCATCGTCGTGCTGAACTGGAAGATGGCGCTGGGATCGGCCATCCTGGTGCCGCTGGTCGTCGTGCCGGTCGGAAAACTGGGAAAGAAGATTCGCCGCTCTTCTGAAAACAGCCAGAACAGGCTTGGGGACCTCAGCCAGATTCTGCAGGAGACGGTCAGCGGGAACCGGGTCGTGAAGGCTTTCGGAATGGAGGACTTCGAGATCGCCAAGTTCAAAAATACGGCGCAACGGCTGCTGCGAGAAAATATGCGCTGGGTTCGAGCGGCAGTGGCTACCGGGCCGATGATGGATTTGCTGGGCGCGCTGGTCATCCCGTTGCTCATTTTGTACGCTCGCGATCAGATCAAGCACGGTCTGATGACGCCAGGAATTTTCATAGCATTTCTTTTTGCCATGTTTAATGCCTACATGCCCCTGAAGCGCATCGGCCAGGTGTACCAGCAATTTCAACTCGCGCAGGGAGCGAGCACGCAGGTATTTTCCTATCTCGACCGGGAAGAAGAGCAGAGCGAACAGCCGGGTGCGAAATCACTGGAGCCGTTTTCGCAGGAGATTGTTTTTGAGAACGTGGGCTTTGCTTATGACGCCGATTCGACTCAGGTGCTCGAGCAGATTTATTTCCGCGCGCGCCGCGGAGAAGTGATTGCTCTGGTGGGGTCAAGCGGGGCGGGAAAAACGACGCTGGTGAATTTGCTGCCGCGATTCTATGAGCCCACTTCCGGCGCCATCCGCATCGATGATGTGAACATCCGGGAAATAACCATCAAGTCTCTGCGCGAACAGATCGCCATGGTGACCCAGGAGAACATCCTGTTTCACGACACGGTGTGGAACAACATTTGCTACGGGTTGACGAATGTTCCCAGGGGAAAAGTTACGGCTGCGGCGCAGGCCGCGCTGGCACACGATTTCATCATGGAGCTGCCACAAGGGTATGACACCGTGATTGGCGAGCGAGGGACGCGCTTGAGCGGGGGACAGAGGCAGCGCATTGCCATTGCGCGCGCCATCCTGAAAGATTCGCCCATTCTAATCCTGGACGAGGCCACCTCGGAGCTGGATGCGGAGTCCGAGATGTTCGTCCAGAAGGCGCTCGCCAACTTGATGGTTGGGCGAACCACCTTCGTCATCGCGCATCGCCTTTCTACCATTCGCCGCGCGGACAAGATTCTCGTCCTCGAAGACGGACAAATCCGGGAAAGCGGGACGCACACGGAACTGATCGCCCGCGGCGGAACTTATGCCCGGCTTCACGACTTGCAGTTTGCGGACGACGACATGCTGGCGGCGGCACAGGCCGCACCGGCAAAGCTGAATGCAGCATCTGATTCCTTATGAGCCAAACAACTACCTTGCAAACGAAGAAAATCGATTGTTTCTCGATGACTGGCTACGCGCAAGCGCGCGCCGAGCGGGATGGCTGGGCGGTGCGCGTCAGCGTGAAGAGCGTCAACCACAGGTTCCTGGATCTCAAGCTGCGGATGCCGGAGGGATTTGATCTTTACGATCTGCGGCTGCGGCAGATCGTGCGCGAAAAAATTCACCGCGGGCACGTGGAAGTGACCGTGGGAGTGGAACCGGGGAAAACGGCGCCAATACAGGTGAACAGGGACTTGGTGCAAGCGTATCTGAAAGCCGCCGAAGCGCTGCGACAGGAGACGAGAGCGGCAACGGATATGGACGTTGTCGCCCTCTTGAGGCTGCCAGGAGTCATCACCGGCGTCACCACAGCCGTGCCGGAGACGGAAGAAGAGCAAGAGCGGCTTGGAAGCGTGCTGGACGGCGGCTTGCGGGAGGCGCTGGCAAAGCTGGATGATATGCGGCGGGCGGAAGGGCGTCATTTGGTGGAGGAGTTGCGCGATCGCCTCGCACGGGTCGGCGGCCATGTCGAGCAAGTGCGTGGGCTCGCCGCGACGCTACGGCCGGCGTTCTCGCGCCGGCTCGATGCCAAGTTGAAGGAATTGCTGGGCGGGACGGGAATCGATCCGGCGCGGCTCGCGCAGGAAGCGGCGGTGCTTGCGGAGCGCAGCGACATCAGTGAAGAATTGGACCGGCTGAGGAGCCACCTGCAGCAGTTCGGGAAATTGCTTGACGGTGCGGGCGAACTGGGGAAGAAGCTGGATTTTCTTTTGCAGGAAATGCATCGCGAGGCGAATACCATGCTGTCCAAAACGCCCGGCGTGGAAAGCGAGGCGTTGGCAATCACGGGCTTGGCGCTGGAGATCAAGGCGGAGATCGAGAAACTGCGGGAGCAGGTACAAAACATCGAATGAGCACGGGGACAGAGATTGCGCCGCTGGTGCTGATCGTGTCGGGGCCGTCGGGGTCGGGAAAATCGACTTTGGGGCAGCGAATCCTGGAACTGCCCGGGACGATGCCCTCGATTTCATGTACTACACGGTCGCGCCGGGCGACCGAGGCCAGCGGGAAGTGCTATGATTTTGTCACGCAAGCGGAATTCGACGCCATGGCCGCGCGCGGCGAATTTCTGGAGTACGCGCGGGTTTTCGGAAAACATTCTTATGGCACTCCGCTGAAGTGGCTGGAAGAATCGCGGAAGAAGGGACTCGATCTGGTGCTGGAGATCGATGTTCAAGGCGCGGCTCAGGTGAAGGAAAAGCTCCCGGAGTCAGTGGCGATTTTCATCTTGCCGCCTTCGCGCGAGGAGCTGGAGCGCAGGCTGCGCGAGCGCGGCCAGGATTCGAACGAAGAGATCGCGCGGCGGCTGGCAAAGGCGCGTGACGAGATTGCGGCTTTTGGCAAATATTACGATTTTTGCGTGGTGAATGATGATGTGGAACGCGCGGGACGCGAAGCGCAGGCGATTGTGACCGCCCTGCGCTGCACGAGCGCGCGACGGAGGGCGAGAGTGGAACAACTTCTGGCATCGTTTGGGAGGGAATGACTGAAATGACTATGCAGACGAAAGCTCCGGAGAGCCAGTTTGCGTACGTGGTGCTGGCGGCGAGGCGGGCGCGGCAGATTATGGCCGGTGCACCATCGCTGATCGAGAACCCGAGAACACTGAAGGCCACGCGGATCGCGTGCGAAGAGCTGGAGCACAGCCTGCTCGAGTA
>DATNLB010000509.1:0-12191 GCA_035603095.1 Candidatus Acidiferrales bacterium | reverse complement strand
TTGGCATGAGGGCGACGGCGCGGGCGGGGTCTGCCAAGTCCATCGCGCGGGATGCGAGATCATCCTTTGCGAGGATGCCACGCGAAGAGACAAGGCGCGCTTGTTCGTGGCACTGAACGTCGATGGACTCACCGCGTTTCGCCGTGAAATCGTCGAGCGCTCGGTCCCGACCGAGAAGTCCTGGTGGGGTTACGACGTAATCAAGATCGTCGATCCCGACGGAAATGAGCTGTTGTTTCCCGCGGCCGAGTAACGTAGCGGCGCCCTTTAGGGCGGGTATCTGGCCTCTTGTTTTTGGACTCCGCCAGGCCTCCGCGCTTTGTAAGCTACCGCCGCCTATTTGCCCTGTCGTTTGCGCTGCGCGAACCCAATTTTCCCCTCATTGGCAATGCGCCAATCGGGCGATTGGCTCATTTGCTCAAGCACGTTGGTGGGTGTGTGTGGATTGACTGACAACCCTACAGCAGCACCCGGTTTCGACGAAAGACATTCCAGGACTTCTACGGATGTATCTGCCTCCCGGGCGACCGCCGCCATTTCGTAGTCATCCGTGAGCGTGCAGCCTTTCTCCAGATAATCCATCTTCCGTTTCAACGGCAGCTTTTCACTGCGTAGTGCGGCGACGCGCTGTGCAGGACTCCCACTGCGCAGCATTTTCAGTAGTAAATCCGGGCTGACATTTGGATTCGCCGCAATCGTCAAATAAAGCTGCCGCGCGGCTAGCGCCTCGGAACCACTCGCATAGAGCTGCTGGGCGGTTACCCCCTCGGAACGATTCGCTTCCTGTTTCACGCTCGTGTGCCGGTAAAGAATCTCCAGCGCCTCCACCGGACAGTCTGGTTTCTGCGCCAATGCGATCATGATTTTCGGGTTCTTATAGTGTTCGCTGGCTTCGGTTAGCTCTGCGGGCGTAAATTTGTGCGCACTGAGAATGTAGTATTCAAGATACCATTCTTCGGTGTCGTTTATTGGCTCGGTAAATGCCATTAAACCATGCTGCGCGATTGCGTTCAGGACGACGGCGTTCTGCGCATCTCGTTGTTGCTGCAAGCCGGCTTGCTTCACAGCTTGTTCGCGTTCCTGCTCGGCGCGGTGTTGGCGCCCTTGTAGAACCGGGGACCAGATCAATAGTCCGTAGAACAACCCGACTGCCAAAACGATGTTCGGCAGCAAGGCCATTGTCTTGCCCCAAACGCTCCAGGAGAACCATGCCGATGCTCCAATAATGGCTAGGGCCCACAGCGCAAAGCCGACCTCAAAAGCGCGTATGGTGGCCAGATCCAAGGACTCCGGGATGAACAGTAGCCCTACTGGAACGAAAGCTGCGATCGTGAATGCGACTGCGAAAATGCGTCCCTTCGTCTTCCTGAGCCACTTGATCCGGAACGGTGCCCATAGCATGAAGAAATTCACGAACACCGACCAAACATGCGGATCGAAACCGAACCACGCTCCTTTTACGGGTACAAAGAAGAAAATCAGTGCAGTGCATGCGGCTTCCCACCCAAACATGGTCTTCTCCTGGCCCCAGTCTTGATAGCGGGCTGCAGGCAGAAGGAAAGAAATCGCCCAGAGCACTAAGCAGATCCAGAAGAGATTTGCGGAAGACTTGTTCCCAGGCCTCAGTAACGGAGCGATACTGCCGCCAGACGGCTGATTTCGTGTGGGCTGCATTGGAACTCCCGCCCGCGCCCATGTAACTCTAGGTGAGTCGGCAGAAGGCATCAGTATAAGGGGAGCCATGCATCAGCGAACAAGCCGCACGTCTCATGGTGGCCAATGTAGAAACGCTGACTCGCCTCGCTCTGCCGGGTGCCGCACCCTACGGTTTTCAGGGTGCGGATTTTGATTTTCTCATGGTTCGACTTTTGCTTTTCGATCCCTCGCGGCAGTTTCTTGGCGCTGCGGCGGCTCTTCCCCCGCCCTTCTGTAGTGGCCGGGCTTCAGCCCGGTTCTTTTTCTCGCCACTAGCCACCTCCTTGGTGCCGGGGGTGTCGGGGGATGGACGGGAAGTTTCCCCTACTCTGAAAGTCTCCAATCACTACGCGCCAAACGATCGACGTCACATGAACATCAGAAATCATCCGGTCTGGCCCCGATTCCCCCGCGGCAACTTCAGTTTTCCGAGAACAACCTCTTCGCGTCGACGGTGATGACTGTTGCCAAGGGCGTGTTGTTGGGCAGTACCGCGGACGTGAAGAGCGCGCGGAGCTCGCGGACATTGTTGTCAAATACGAGATCCAGCGTTGCTGTGAGGATTTTGTTGCCCGACGGGTCGGAAATCACGATAGCCAATTTGCCTGTGCAGTCAGGATTCACCGAATATGTTCCGGCAAAGGCCTCGTCCGTGACGCTGCCATTCAAGCTCGCCGTTGCTTTTCCGTTCACCAGATTTCCAGCCCCGTCCAGGGTGAATATCCCCAGCGAGTCCCTGGGTCCGATGCCGATAACCGTTCCGTTAGTGCTAAATCCCCACTTCCCCGCGACGCTGGCAAGCGAGCACGCAGCTCCCCCATCGGCCCGCACTGTCGCGGCTGCCTTGATGCGTGGTGCGTTGTTCGGGACAAATGCGGCTGCCAAGAGCAATAGGGCTGCAACCATCAGTGCTACTGAGATTCGCTTCATGTTTGTCCTCCTGGTCTTGTTTTGCTCGCCCGTGTGCGCAATAAATCGCACTCTTGGCGTCGGGAGTCAATCTCCGGCGAATCTTCTTTTTGTCTTCTGCAGATATCCCTGTATTTCCTTGATTTGATAGGGTCATTTGGGGAAAATAGGCCCACGGCATCCGGAAAACACTGAGGGATAGGCTGCGCGACGTGGGCAGGTGCGTGTGTTGCCACTCAGTTCATCGCAATGGACCATTCGTTTCGGCGACTTCGATGCCGACCTGCGTTCCGGTGAGTTGCACAGGCACGGCGCACGGATCAAGCTGCAGGTTCAACCCTTCCAAGTCCTCCAGATTCTGCTCGAGCACGCCGGTGACGTGGTTACCCGCGAAGAACTCCAAAAGAGAATCTGGCCCGCAGACACCTTCGTGGATTTCGACCACGGCCTCAACAACGCTGTCAAGAAATTGCGCGAAGCCCTCGGAGATGACGCCGAGAAACCCCGCTTTATCGAGACCCTATCGAAACGCGGCTATCGCCTTATCAGTCGCGTGGAAGAGCTTGCAAACGCAGTGCGTCCGCCCGTTGGGCCTCCCGCGCCTGTTACCGTTGACTCCATTGCGGTACTTCCGTTCGCCAGCATGAGCCCGGACTCGGAGGACGAATTCTTTGCCGACGGGATGACGGAAGAGATTATCAACGCTCTGTCCCAAATCGGGCAGCTTCATGTCGTGGCGCGGAGTTCTGCGTTTTCCTTCAAGGGCAAGTACATTGACGTCCGCGCGGTTGGCAAGCGGCTGAACGTGCGGACCGTTCTTCTCGGAAGTGTGCGCAGGGCTGGGAACGAGCTCCGCATCACGGCACAACTCATCAATGTGGAGGATGGATACAATCTCTGGTCGGATCGGTACGACCGGGAGGTTAAGGACATTTTCGAGGTCCAAGACGAGATCGCTCGCTCGATTGCCGAGCGGTTGCAGGTCGCCCTGAAGGGAGAGGGGCAGGAGCCGCTCCTCAAGGGCGGGACAAAGAATTTGGCGGCTTACCAGCTCTACGTCAAAGGCCGAGCGCTTCTTCTGCGCCGAGGCGTGGCCGCTTCGCGTGCCCTGGAGTGCTTCGAGCGAGAGGTTGCACTCGATCCCGATTATGCCCTGGCTTGGGCAGGACTCGCGGACTCCCAAACCGTGCTCGGCTACTCTGGACTCGCTCGTCCCGAGGTCACGATGCCAAAGGCGGTGGAAGCGGCCCGGCGAGCGGTTACTCTTGCTCCGTCCCAGGCCGAAGGGCACAACGCCTTAGCGATGGCATCTCTAATAGGGGTCAGCGACAGAGCTCAGGCCGAGCGGGAGTTCCTTCGTGCACTCGAGCTGAATCCGAGGTACGTCCAGGCGCGCGACTGGTATGCCTTGTTTTACCTTCAGTGGTCTGAAGGGCGGATGACGGAGGGCGAGGCCCAAGCCAAGCTCGCTTTGAAATCCGACCCTCTTTCAAGCTACGCGCACGCTATCTGCGGGATGACCAGCGGGTGTGCGGGGAAGCACGCAGAGGCCGTAGAGGCCACGCAACGAGCCGTGGAGCTTGACTCTGACTCCTATCTGGCGCGCGTGATTCACCAAGCCACTTTGCATTTCAGTGGGCAGTTCGAGGAATCCGTAGCAGCCGGCGAATCGGCCTTGGCGATTTCCGGACGACACTGGTGGGCATTGGCCTTCGTCGCCACGAGTTTTGCGGAAATGGGTAAACCGGCGGAGGCCGATGCCGTCTATGCGGAAATGCTGGTCCGGGCCCGTCGGCAATACGTGCCTCCCGCGCCACTCGCTATGGCTGCCGCTGCGGCAGCAAGGGAAGAAGAAGCAATGCACCACGCCCGCGAGGCCTTCGAGACCCAAGATCCCGTGCGGCAATTTTTCTTCTCGCCACATTTCGCCTACAGTGCCCGGCTATATGCATGTCCCCGCTTCCGCCAGATGGTCGCTCGGAACGGGCGAAGCGACTGGTTGCGCGATTGACGCGCCGCAGCAGATTTTCCTGCCAACCCATCGATGCCGGGGGACAGGAACGTGTGAAAAAATGCGGATTCGCGATTTCGTAGGAATCGGCCTTCAAGAATTAATCGTTTAGAACGGGGATAAACGACGTTTGCGATGTCGGGATACATTTTGGATCACCCGAAAAATTGCACAAATCAATTTCTTCACACGTTCCTGTCCCCGAGTTCCTGACTTGCTCATCTTGGAGTACACCTTTAGCTTGTGCCCGTTCCATCATCAGAAGAAAGGCGGGGGGACAGGACGAAATGAAGCATCCCGCGTCGCAATCCGTACTTTTACTTTTCGGCCACGCGTTTCAGTGAGATTTTCCCCGACCCGCTCACACCCGGTCCGCTCCATGTGGCTCGCCCTGTCATCTGATCTCCTTTCACCTGCATTTCAACGTGAATTGAGCCTTCACCATTTGGGCCCTGTGGAACGTCAAACGTTAGTTTGTCACCATCCACCTTCCCGCCTTCAAACGAGTCTTGCTCGCTCTCGTTGGGTCCGACGCTTCCTGACAACTTGTTTCCGTCTTGATTCAGGATGGAGTAAGCAGGCTTGGCGTCCTTTTCCCCTTCCATTTGCAACGTTCCCGACCACTTGCCAGTGACACTAGGCGTGCAGAGGGCCACAGCCGAAAGCATTGCGCCCAGCAGCAGGCCCGCAAACAGGTATGACTTTTTCATGGCCGTTCTCCTCGGAATGAGATTGCGAGCTGTAATTGATCCCCAAATTCGCTCTGGCAGACCAGAAATACAGGCGCTCTGAAAAAAGCGGATCTGGTCGAAATTGCTCCCTGCAATTTTTCTGGCTGGGGCAGCGAATAGCTAAGATTCATGGTCATTTCTCGGTCGGACACTGCGGTCTATCAGAAGCAAAAACAAACATCCGGTTTGACCGGCGACTATTTAACTATTTGCCCTCGCACACATCCGACATTGCGTAAAATATCGCCACAAATAAGGCGAACGACGAAACCAACGATAGCGAGATTGCAACCACAATTGAACTTTGCAATTGAAGCGGCACAGCGGCAGAAAACACTTCTCCGAGCGCGGACCGCCACACCCGAGCGACTCCCGGCAGACCGTTGTGTTCCCACTCTTCGCAGATCAGATCAGAAAACGTGGTTACCATCTCGGTCCCGAAGCGCTGGCGAAAGTCGGCGGGATACGCGAGCAACAGCATTTTGTAGAGGCCACGGCTCGCTCGAACGGCGCTAGTCATAACATTACTCCGATGTTTTCGGCACTAGCTTCTTGTCACGCGCCAAGCGCACCACAGATTCCATCCGGCTGAGGTCGGCGGCGAGGACTGCCTTTCCCGTGCGGGTCAGCTTGTAGTACCTCCTCCGGTTTTCGTGGTCGGATTGACCGCCGGCGCTCTCCGTTTCTTCAATCAGGCCTAGATCCAGTAGCCTCTGGATTGTCGTATAGAGCGTGCCAGGGCCCATACGGAATTGGATGCCGGAAATTCGCGAGACCGTCTGCATAATGGCGTAGCCGTGTTTCTCCCCCTCGGCCAACGCGAAAAGAATAAAAAAGACCGCGGGAGTCAGGGGAAGAAGGCGCTGCAGATCATCTGGAACGCGATGGGCGGTAGGCATGGTATGTCCACCACTGATATATCAATAGCGGATATACTGTGTCAAGAAATTTTTCACGCCGGGCGCCCCAGGTTGCGCTTTTCTACCTGGGGCTCTTGGTTTTCTCCCAAAGTCGTGCACTGCTAACAGGGGGGACTCTTCTCCAATTTCTAGTTTCTAGTTTGCTGCCGGGGTGCCGGGGTACAGACGGGAAGTTTCCCCTACTCTGAAAATCTCCAATCATTAGGAGCCAAACGGTCGATATCACATGAACATCAGAAAACGTCCCGTCTGTCCCCGAGTTCCATCGCCGGGTTGGCGCGGGTTGCACTCGTGGTCGCTGATTTTAAGGGCATTCGTGACGGATAGCATTTTCGGCAATGACAGCCAAACCGCGAGAGCGGGGCGCTCTGGACAGAGCGCCCCTTCTCCAGGCGCCGAGTCTTACGGTGCGACGCACTCGTAGGTCGGGGTCGAACTCCATGAGCCGGTCCAGTTCGAGCCGCCGCCGCCACTTCCGCCCCCGGTTACCAGGCTCTTGACGACGGAGTTTTCCGGCGTTCCGGCATGGTCGCCGTTGTTGTAGCCGTTGCAGGTGGGCCCGTTGTGCACGGGATCGATCATCATGGCGTTGTAATCCGGCTGGCCGCTGGTGGTCATCGGGAAAACCTCCCCTGTATTGCCCTTGGACAGGTAATTCGCCGCCCCGTACTGGAATTGGAACTGAAGCGACGGAGCGGTCGACGTGAACGTGACATCCCAAGTCACGTTGTTCACGTTCTGGGGGAAGCTGGAAGGTAATACATAAGCGAGGCCGGCGGAGAAAATCTCGTCCGCATGAGTCGCATATGAGAGAGGAATGAAGGTCTCCCATTCGTTCGTTGTGGTATTGAAACTGGTGCTGGCACAACTGACCGTGGACGTGAAAGTGATCACCGCGTCCGGTACCGCCAACGTGGATGGCCCGAAGGCGATCGATTGGTTGGTCACGTTCACCGTAAAATCCGAGGAGGGCACGTTTCCTTGCAGCTTAAAGTGACTATTGAACCAAACTATTTCGCCGGCATTATTGCTGCGTTCCGAAACGTTGTAAGGAAGGGCCTGCGCGCCGGTGGAGCAGTTCGGCGGCTGTGTAGAGCAAGTTAAGGTCGCTGGACCGAAGCTTGCCGTGGTGTCCTGCGCGCCGTTCACAAACAGCGTGGCTTGTGCGGAGATCGTATAAGTATCCGCCCCACAATTGACGGGGCTTGGGTTGTGCGCGACGGTTTGGCTGTAAGTGCCGTCTGCGGCGACAGTAGCGGATATGTTGTTTGTGACCGAGGTGGTTACTCCAGTCGATTGCGCCGTAAAGAATGCCGTGTACTGGACGGTAATGCTGGCGCCTGGAGTAGAAGTCCCCCACACCGTAATCGAGTACTGGCACGGCGAACACGTGGAGCTGCCACTGACGTTTAAGGTGTGTGCTGGAGCCGGCATCCCGCCTATTGCAAGCAGTCCGATGGCCGCCGCCAAAACGCGAAGGCACTTAAAGAACATGAAGTATCTCCTCTTTTTTCAATGCATTTCTCCTTGAAAGCAGTTTCGGTTGACCTTGGGATGTCCTGAGGAGCGGCTCTGCGGCGCATCCGATCATCGCCCCGATCGCAGCGCGGGTTGCGGCGCTGGCCGCCACGTCCCCTAATGGGGAAGTTCTCAGAACGTGGGCTGCAACAGATGGTCGCAAAGGCAACCGCAGCCCACGGCGGAAAGCTAGCGAACTCGGGCGATCAAGAAAATCAGGTTGTTTCTGCAATTTGAGAGGGGAGAATTACGGAAAAGTTCGTCTAGTAGAAACGTCAATGAGCGTTGATATTTTCAGAAAGCCTGCAGTTTGGTCGGTGTGCCCACTGAAATCACGCCACATTTTAAACTGAGTCGGAACGTTCCATGCGGAGAAACCATGTGAAAGTTATTGATCAGCTGAGGTGCCGGGGGACAGACGGGAAGTTTCCCTTACTCTGAAAGCCTCCAATCATTACGAGCCAAACGATCGATATCGCATGAACATCAGAAAACGTGTCTGTCCCGACTCCCGCAGCAAGTCGCGCTCGGCATTCAGCTTCGCGTGGAGCTCTTGCAGTGAGTACCACAAACACCGTTACATCATCTGATGATGATAAACCCTGGGGGCCGGCAACCGAGGTGCGCATTGGGTTGGTCGATCCGGAACGCGGGATCGTCATCGGCTACGCGATTCTCTACTACGGCAACAGCGACCGCAGGATGCAGATCAACGAGGTGTTCAAGATCCTGGATGGCCGCCTTCGGATGGTGGACAACATTGGCTTGATGGAAGAAGGAATCACAACGTCAGGATTCACGGACTGATCGGGTAAATCAACACGGCAGGTGGGCCACTGAATTCTTTCCTTTCTCACTCTTGGTACTAGACGATTCAGAGGGCACCATTTTCACCGTTGTCGCAACGCTGAAATACGAGGGTGCCCCACCCTTTCGGGTTTGGGTTTTGAAAGCGTGGGCTATTCTGAATCCGCAATGCGCTTGCGTAACGTGCAACACGTCGAGAGCCGCCGCTTTCAACCATCCTCGGGGCAATTTCAGAAACCAACTTACCGCCCACGCCCTCTTTCTTGGCTCTTCTGCATCCCACCAGTTACAATAGATTGTTTGCATCTGCGGTAAGAAAGCAGCCCTTACGAACGTAGTCTTCATGTAGGGGCGCTTGGTTTCTTTTGTCTTTCGACTGTTAACTGTCAACTGTTGACTGTCGACTTTTTTCGGAGACGGCCAGCCACCCATGGATGTAGCCAAGGTTGTAGACAAGGTTATCGCTCGATTTATCGGCACCAAGCACGAGCGCGACATCAAGAAATTGCAGCCGGTCATCGCGGCCATTAACGCGCGCGAAACCGAAGTGCAAGCGCTCAGCGATGAAGGGCTTAAAACGCGTTTTGCGGAGCTTCGCGCGCAGGTGACGGAGCAATTGAAGGATGCTGACCCGGCGGAATCGGCCTACAAGCAGCAACTGCAACAGGCGCTGGAGCCGGCGATCGTGCCGGCATTCGCCTTGGTCCGCGAAGCAGGCCGCCGCTTCCTGAACATGCGGCATTTCGACGTCCAGCTCATCGGCGGTATCGTCCTGCACGAAGGCAAAATCTCGGAAATGAAGACGGGCGAAGGCAAGACGCTCGTCGCGACACTGCCTGCCGTTCTGAATGCGCTGGCCGGGCGCGGCGTTCACATCGTTACCGTGAACGATTACCTGGCGCGCCGCGACGCGGAATGGATGAGTCCCCTCTACCGCGCGCTGGGATTGAGCGTCGGCGTGATCGTTCACGATCTCGATGACGACCAGCGCCGCGCGGCCTATGGCGCGGACATCACCTACGGCACCAACAACGAATTCGGCTTCGACTACCTCCGCGACAATATGAAGTACGATCTCGCGCAATGCGTGCAGCGCGGGCATCAGTTCGCCATCGTCGACGAAGTGGACTCCATCCTCATCGACGAGGCACGCACCCCGCTGATTATTTCCGGTCCGTCGGAGGAGTCCACCGACAAGTACGCCAAGATCGACAAGATCATCCCCAAGCTGATTCAGGACATCGACTACACGCTCGACGAAAAGCATCGCACCGCGACGCTGACCGAAGAAGGATTTGCCAAGTGCGAACGCCTCCTTTCCCTTACCAACATGTCCGATCCGGCGAATATCGATATCATGCACCACGTTTATCAGGCGTTGCGCGCGCACACGCTTTACAAGAACGACGTGGATTACGTCGTGAAAGACGGTGAAGTCATCATCGTCGATGAATTTACGGGCCGCCAAATGCCCGGCCGCCGCTGGTCCGACGGTTTGCACCAGGCCGTGGAGGCCAAGGAAAGCGTGAAGATCGAGCGCGAAAACCAGACGCTCGCGACGATTACTTTTCAGAATTATTTCCGCATGTACAAGAAACTCTCCGGCATGACCGGCACGGCGGAAACGGAAGCGGCGGAGTTCGGCAAGATTTATAATCTGGACGTCACCGTCATTCCTACGAACCGCCATTTGATCCGCATTGAGTCTCCGGACGTGGTTTACCGCACGGAAAAAGAAAAGTTTGAAGCCGTGGTGAACGGCATCATGCAGGAAGACAACTCGCTCGCCAACGGCATCCGCCAATATCACCAACGCGGCCAGCCTGTGCTCGTCGGAACGATTTCCATCGAAAAGTCCGAGGCCATCGCGGAATTGCTGAAAAAAGGCGGCGTCCCGCACCAGGTGCTGAACGCCAAGCAGCACGAGCGCGAATCGCGCGTCGTCGCGCAGGCCGGACGCAAAGGCGCGGTCACCGTCGCGACCAACATGGCCGGCCGCGGCACGGACATTCTTCTCGGCGGCAACCCCGAGCAAATGACGCGCGATCATTTTCTGAAAAATAAATTGGCTATGCCATACGCTGCAGCGCCCGCAGTAATCGGCGCAGATCCCGCCGGCGGCAACGGCGCGCAGCCCGCCGTCCCGATGGTGCTCTTTCAGCACGAAGGCAAGATTTTTCAAGTGCCGGCGGATCAGTGGAAGCCCGTCATCGATCAATTCGCCGCGCAGTGCAAAGCTGAACACGACGAAGTCGTCGCGCTCGGCGGACTGCACATTCTTGGCACGGAACGCCACGAGGCGCGGCGCATCGATAACCAGTTGCGCGGCCGCGCGGGTCGCCAGGGCGATCCTGGTTCTTCGCGATTTTTTCTTTCGCTCGAAGACGACCTGATGCGCATTTTCGGCGGCGAGCGCGTGAAGGCTCTGATGTTCCGCCTGGGAATGACCGAGGGCGTGCCCATCGAATCCGGATTGATTTCGCGGCGCATCGAGAACGCGCAAAAAACCGTCGAAGCGCAGAATTTTGACGCCCGCAAACATTTGCTCGAATACGACGACGTGATGAACAAACAGCGCGAGACGATTTACGCGATTCGACGCTCCGCGCTGGAAGGAAAAGACCAGCGCGATTACGTCCTCGGCATCGCCGAGGACATCGTGCGCGAACTCGCCGAAACGTTTTGCCCGCGCGAGCAGCATCCCGATCAATGGAACACCACGCAGTTCCTCGCGGAGAGCAACGCGCAATTCGGCATCGACATGAAGGCTGCGGGCGCCGACCCAGCGACGCTCAGCCACGACCAGCTTGCGGACGCCGCGGCTGCGGCCGTCACAAGACGCTACGAAGAAAAAGAAAAACAGTTCGGAGCGGACCTGATGCGCTGGCTCGAGCGCCGCATTATTCTTGACGTGGTGGATTCGCAATGGAAAGACCATTTGCTTTCGCTCGACCATTTGAAAGAAGGCATCGGCCTGCGCGGCTACGCGCAAAAAGACCCCATCGTCGAGTTCAAGAAAGAAGCATTCACGCTTTTCGAAGACATGATGGCGCGCATCGATAACGAAACGATCCGCTATCTCTTCCACATTCAGGTGCAGCAGGGCGAGCAGTCGCCCTCGGGTACGCCGCAACCTTCAGCTCCGCCGCAGCCGACGCGTCCTCGCGCTGATGCTGTTGCTGCCAGCGCTGCGGCGCGCGCAGGCGAACCTCAGCATTTGCCTGCCGTGGCGCGTGAGATTGAACGCCGCCAGCAGCGCCAGCAAAAAGATTTGCAGTATCAAACGGGGCCAGCGCAGGCCGAAGCGCCCAAGCCCGTGAAGGTTGGCGCGAAAGTGGGCCGCAACGATCCTTGCCCCTGCGGCTCAGGAAAAAAATACAAGAAATGCCACGGCGCCAACGCGTGATGCATCAGCGAAAAGGAAACTAAATGCCACCAGCACCACAGCAAATGCCCGAACGCCAGCCCATCCCTGGCGTAAAAGATCTCGTCGCGGTGGCCAGCGGCAAAGGCGGCGTCGGCAAAACCACTGTCGCCGTGAATCTCGCGCTGGCTTTGGCGAAGCTCGGCCACAAAGTTGGTCTGCTCGACGCGGACGTT
>DATNLB010000626.1:0-12701 GCA_035603095.1 Candidatus Acidiferrales bacterium | reverse complement strand
GGAGATAGTCGCTCGCTAGCGGAGACGCCGTATTAGCCTGAACCGGGACGAGTAGCGTCACCGGTTCGAGCAAGGCGGTGTCAAAAACGGTTCCTTGATCGATGTATTCCGGGTGGTATGGCAAGCTGGTTACGACGGCTTCGCCCAATCGCTGCAGCTTATTCGGTTCTCTCATGGGGGCCATTGCGCCCTTAAGCTTTTGCCGGACTCCAGGACGCTGCGCCTTGGGCAGATATCGCGAATTCGCCACGCGGCCGAGGCCGACGGCGGAATCACTGTGAATCGGCACCATCGTTCCATCGGAAAGCACCAGTTGATCGAACGTCACGTCCGCCGTCTTAGGCGGGGTAAAGTCGCCATTTAGGAGCCTTCCGGCCCGCTTGCGCATCGGAGCCGTACTAATTCCAGAAACATGTCCCTTGATCGTCGCGCCTGCCGGGATCGCGAGATCTTCTCCGGCGTAGACCGGCTCAAGCAGCTTTGCGGTAATGGGCTGCCCTACGGCTTTGAGACGTACTCCTTTTTCGAGCGCGGCACGGAAATCATTGCCAGACTCTATAACTAAAGTTTTTTCTTCCGATCTAGTATCTTGTGCGCGCACTGGAATGCCCGTGAAGCCCAAGACTGAATGGGAGAGCAAAATCCATACAAGTCTACGCTTCATGTTGGACACGTCACGATTTTTCATGGACATCTTGTTGTTCTCCTTGAATTTGGTTGCAGTCATGCTCACGCGTATTTCCTCAGCCGCGATTTGGCATACGGAGGATAGATGCAATAAAATGGGACTTATGAGCGCCAACCGTCCGAAAAACATGACCGATCGTCCAGTATTTGGACATCGCCTGGACCCACTGTCTGAAATCTTTGGATCGATGAGAATTCAGGATGCGATTTATACGCGTATGGAGGCGACAGCCCCCTGGGGTTTTCACTACCCGGGAGACACAGTTCCGCGGATACGCTTCGGGTTAATGGTTCGCGGATCGGCGGTTCTGAAATTCAAGAACCAGCGGCAGGCCATCCCGCTCTCCGCTGGCGATGTTTTCATTTTCATTCTCAGCAATGAGCCGTTTACCGTGGTGGATCATCCGCGTTCCCGCGTCGTGGATTACCGCGAATTAAGAAAATTGGAAGTGGATTGCGTGATTCATTACGGAGGAGGCGGCGCGCTCACAACTCTGGTGAGCGGGTCGTTTGGCATGAGTGCATTTGAGGCCCCGCTCATTGCCACAATTCTGCCGCGTCATTTGCACCTGCGGCTTGAGCAAAATCGAAGTCACGCCTTTCAATCCGTGCTGGATCTTTTGGCGGCAGAAACCGCTCAGCCCGGTATAGCTTCATCGCGCTTGATCAGTTGTCTTTATGAATCACTGTTTGTCTACGCGATTCGAGCTTACGCAAGCAGTTCCGCGGCTCCGCCAAAGAGTTGGTTAGCGGCCATGTCAGACAAGCATCTCAGCAAAGCCATACAGGCAATGCATTCCGGCATTGATAGGAGCTGGTCCGTTGAGTCACTAGCGCGCGAAGCCCGCATGTCCAGGTCTGCTTTTGCCTTAAAATTTAAAACCGTTTTGGGCCAGACTCCTCTCGAATACCTTACCCGGTGGCGGATGCACAAAGCAGGCGCCATGATTCGCTCGGACAATACATCGTTTTCTGAGGTGGCGTCAGCCATTGGATACGGATCGGAAAGCTCCTTCAGTCGTGTCTTTAGACGAGAGATGGGCCTAGCACCCAGAGAATATCGACGCAAGAGCGCGCTTCTGCAATCGTCCATAGGAGGAGAATGATTGCAGGAGGGCTGGTCTAGAGTTGAGAGTTAAAAGTTAAAAGTTGAAAGGGGCGGAAAAAAGGTTTCCCTGCGCGCATCCGTGGTGGACGAGGCCGCTTCGCCTAGCCAATCTAGCGGATGGTGAGCGAATCACTTTTTCGTGGGGAGGGTGCTGATGTAGAGGGTGACGGCGCGTTTATCCTCGTCGGGAGAATCCTTGAGGCGCCCGGAAACGATACGGGCGAGTTGCTCGCCGGATAGTTCGCGCTGGCTGAGGGGAAGGCCGGCCTTCAGAGGCTTATCTCCGCGCTCGTCATGGCACTTGGCACAGCGGTCGACGAATAGCTTCTTTCCCGCGGCGAGTAAACGGTCCCGGTCTTCGCCGGTGATAGGCGCTTTTGATTGCGAACCAGACAGTGCAGTTCCTTGGGCGAAGAGCAACTTCGCCACGGACAAGGGGAGCAGCAAGAGAGCCGCGCCGAGTGTGAGTCGCTTGGTCATGGCCAGCACCTCCTGACCGTCGAAATAACTATAGTCCCATGGTGGCCAGGGTTCGGCGGAAAAGCGTCTTACACGGAGTTTGCGGAGAGCACCTCGACACGTGAACAAAGTGGGATCGGCGAACAGGACTTCGGCGAAAATGACAGAACTATCTTCGTTACACGAGCTCGCAAGTGCGGCAAAAAGTGCTTGTTCACGTAAACTTTGCGAGAACTAGTACCGGCGGATCACCGCATGGCAATTTGGAACGGCCGGGCTAAGTTGCAATAGCTCAGGCTCTTAGCGGGAGTGGTCTAATGTGGCAGCGTAGTTGCCCTGCTTTGAAGGGGGGGAACTTTGATGGGGCACCAGGCAGTCAGCCAAGTGGCCAACCGCCTTCAAGTTAAGTGATCCTTATTAAAGAGATAGTTGTCGGGAAGTCGAGGAGAGAACTCGTCGACTCCGTTACAAGCGCTTGAGAAGTTGCTCATGTGAACCAGCCCACCCAGAAAAAATAATTTTGGCAAGGAGACAATATGTGGTTCTATTTGCTTTTGTCGGTCATAGGCATCGCTGTTGCAACCTTCGTGATCAAGCTCATTGCCAGCCTCAGGGTGGCACACAATGCGTCGGCCTGGGAGACGCTTGGTGGCCAGAGGTCAGTTGCAGCTAAGACTGATCTGGTGAGAGGTGCAATGCACGCTGACCGAGTTTTGGTGGCTGCTGACTCAGTTCTTGATGGGGGCACAGGGCGGCCCAGTTTGGAGCGTCTAGGCGAACAGGAGCACGCTGCGGGCGAAGTGGCGCGCGCGCAAGGCGCCTAAACGGCAGCAACACCTGGCGTACAGGGTCCGCGCAAAACCAAATTCGAGGGTGGGCGGGGCAAGCCCCGTCCCTACGGCAGGCAAAGGCAGGAAAGACGCGGGTCTGAAGACCCGCCACTACACCAGCGTGGGATTAGTTGGAATCGGAATCGGCGTCGGATTCGGATTCGAGGCCGGCACGAACGATGAGCCTGCGGAGGGCTTCTTCGCCGCCGGCGCCGCGCTGAGTTCCAACGATGAAGCCGTCGCGGTCAATCACGACATGGATGGGATAGACGTTAGCCTGGTACATGGCGGCGAGATTGGTGTCTTCCATCATGACCAGCCTGCAGTTGCGGGGATGCTGCTCGAGGTATTTTTTGACGGTCTTTTTGGATTCGCCCACGTCGATGGCGAGAAGAATCAGTCCTTTGCCGGCGAGCTCATGGCCGATCTTGTCAACGAAGGCGGCTTCGTCAGCGCAGAAGCCGCACCAGGTGGTCCAAAATTCGAGCAGAACGACTTTGCCTTTGATGGAGTCATTGGTGAATTTTTCGCCGGTGGTCGTGGTAGCGTTGAAGCGCGGGGCGGGCTCTTTGTCCTTGGGAGCGGCGAGCAGGCAGCCTGCGGTGAGGAGAAGCCCGAGGGAAAGCGCTCTTCGCACGAAGATGGTTCGCAGCATGCCGGGAATGTGGCACAGATGAGCAGACGCGAGTCAATAATTTGATTGGTACCGTTCGAACGATAGGCCAGAGAATCGAGAAAGAATCAAAAGCTCATGCTTTCAAAACTCGAGAGCATGGGTGAGTCTCGGCCAAGCGGGCCCGTGTTTCAAACACCTCGAAGCAAGGAGCTAAGGGAGCTACGAAGGTGCCGGGCGGCGTGCCTCCGGAGGTGGAGCGTTCGCTCCACCTCCGCCGGGCGACTTTACTTTTGACCCGACTTCCCGTTTGTACCGCGGTTTCCCGAAGAGTCTCCGCCAGTGCTGATTCGCGCGATGAAAGTACCCCAGTTAGCAGCCGTCTTACGCGGACCGCCGGGGATCATTTCTGTCGCTAGCCAGATCGTGCCGTCCATTGAAACCGCAGCTGCGGAATAGTCTCCCCAGCGCGGCCGATTGAAAAAGTAGGCCGAAAAACCATCCTGCGGAAGCACCCCTTTCGAGAGTATGTGGATGGACTCACCGCCAAACGACCAGTATGCCGCGGTGGGGAAAAAGTCCTCACCCGTCAGCGTGAAGACCATGGCCGCATGCCCGCTTGCCGTGACGCCGACTGCCGGGTAGAGGAGGTGCGCATGTTCTGGACCCGCCACATATCCCTGCGAGGAGATTGCCGCTTGCAAGCCGGTAGAAGGATTCTTCACATCGATAATAAACCACGCCGCGCCGTCGAGCACGGGCGAGCCAGGGTTCGTAAGGGCGGTGCCGACCGAAGTCCACAGCTTCCCTCCAGCAAACATCACCTGCTGCATGCGCTGGTCGTTGCCGTCCAAGTTTTGCTCGTTTGCAGGACCTGGGGCTCCCCCGCGGGCGGCTCGTTCGGCAAGCGGCGTCGAGCCCGCTTTCTGCGATGCCGAGACAGGGTTGGCGTAGACCTGGCTGGGAAGTACGGCGAGCTGGAGCGTTAACTGCGACGGGTCGGTGTCGATGGCTGCGGTGTTGCCGAGAGCCCAAACCGCGATGTTCTGCTCGAGGCGCAACGCGCCCATCGCCTGGACAAAGTATTCGGTGCCCGCCTCGCCAGGGTCGGTTGGCGGAGAGAATGACGGCTGCACGCTGAAGGCGAATTCCATGCCAAGAGCGCCGCTCAGCTGATCAATGTGCACTGTAGGCGGGGCGGCTGCTAAGTGCGCGAGAGCCGACTTTGACAGCACGTAAAGCTGTGCCCCTTCAAACGATTGCTGGCCGAAAGCATTCGTACTCAAGTAAAGGCCGTTGGCGTCGGCGCCAAGGAGAGGCTGGTCGCCGAGGCAGGGGCAGTCGCCGGTCAAGAAGTCGCTGCCGTCGTTGGTCGTATCCAGCGAGTACACGACGAAACTACCGGTGGGGATGCCTGTAGTACTCACGGCGATCAATAGCTGGCTGCTCGTTATGTTGCCCTTAGCATCGAAGAAGTAGCCGACGGCGGTGACGAACCAGCGGTTGGTGGCCTGGTCGTAGAGGCAGCGCGGGTCGCTAACATTCAGCGCGGCAGGATCGCTCTCGGGCAACTGGCCGAAGAATTGGTTGATGGGTACAACGCCTGACAGGAGCTGGCCCTTGTCTGAATACACGGCCAGCGCGCTGTTCACCGCTTCCAGAACGTACCCATTGCCGACGGCAAGCCCCTGGTCTGGCGGTTCGACGCTTAAGCCGGAGTTGACAGCCGCCTGCGTGAAGTTGGATACGCCAGCGAAGCCTAGCGTGCCCGACTCGTTCTCGGCAATAGGTAGCCCCACCACGTTGTTCGGGATTTGTACTGGAGCAGCGAGAGCGGCCGCCGCACGGAAACGGTTGGCGCGATCCGCCGCGAATGCGTGCAGCATCTCTCGGCGGCGCGCCTCTCCTGCAGCGTCGCTTGGCAGGTCCAAACGATCCGTCGCGTCAGGCGTTACCGCACCAGCCACTTTCGTGAAGTTCGTAGCGCCGAGAAAGTGCGCCTTCGCGGCGCTTAGGCGACCGATCGACTTGCCCGTCTGGGCGAAGCCCGGACCAACCGCGAAAAGATCAAAAATCAGCACGCCAATCCAAAGCGCACTTCGAGAGTTGTTGCGTATCATAGAGTCCTTTCTATTGGTCACACGCGAAGTTCCGTGCGGGGATAAAGAGAATTGCAGCAAGAACTGCAAGTCGCATGTAAACCTCCGGTGTTGATCGTTAGCTTTGTCCGACGGGACGGTCGGAACAGTCGCGACAGACTTCCACGCCTCGAATAGGAAATGACCGCGAGTGGGGGGACTATAGAGCGATAGTGCGGCTGGGGCAAGTAAAAATTGCGTAAAAAGGAGCGGAGCCGGCAGCGAAGGGCAAGAGTGGAATTCGGGGCGGCGCTGTGCTAAAGAGAGCCGGCAAGAGCAGGAGGGATCATGCGCGGAAAAATGAAATTCAGGCTCATCCTACTGTTAGCGGTGATTGCGGTTCCGGCATCTGGCCAGGGGCAACCGGCGGACAAAACGATTACGGTGTTTGGAGAAGCGATCCATTATTTTGATATGGGCTCGGGGCCGGTGGTGGTGCTGCTGCACGGATTGGGGAGCCGCAAGGAAGATTGGTTGCCGGTGCTGGAGCCGATGGCGCAGAAATTCCGATTACTGGTTCCCGACCAGATTGGATTCGGGCGATCGGACAAGCCGCTGCTGGATTACAGCATTCAAACGTACGTGGATTTTCTGAATGAGTTTTTGCGGCAATTGAAAGTGGAAAAAGCGAGCCTGGTGGGCGAATCGCTGGGCGGCTGGATCGCCGGGCTGTACGTGGCGGAGATCGGCGGTGGCGCGCACTTGATACCGGTGGAGAAACTTGTGCTTGTAGATGCGGCAGGACTGAAGCAGGACAAGCCAATCCCGGATTTAAATCCCAGTTCGCTGGCGGCGATGCGTGGATTGATGGAGGCGGTCTTCTACGATACGAGTTGGTTGAATGAAGACGCGCTGCGCAAGATTTTCACGGACAAGCTGGCGGCGCACGACGGCTACACGGTGCGGAGCTTGCTGGGGAATCCCGCTCTCGGGACGGAGAGATTGGACGACCGGCTAGCGAGTATCAAGGTGCCGACGCTGGTGGCGTGGGGAAAACAAGACAAATTGCTGCCGATCGGAGCCGGAGAACGCTACGCCGCGGGAATCGCCGGGGCGAAGCTGATCAGCTTTGAGAAGTGCGGGCACGTACCGCCGATTGAAAAGACGGAAGAGTTCGTCGCGGCCGTGGTGGCGTTCCTAGGCAGCAGTGCGAGTGCGGCGCACTGAGCGAGGTGTGGCTAAGGCCAGGGAGAGCACTTGCGCTCAAGGTTTTGAGAGCATGCGATCGACGGAGAGCGCGCCCGAGCCCTTGATCATGATGGCCAGGGTGATGGCTAGCGCAAGAAGGTGGAACTCAATGCCTTCGCCCTTTTGATTGCCGAACCAGTTTGCGAAAAAGCCGAAGTGCCAATGGACCATGGTGACGGCCACAACCATATTGCAGGCGATGCCAAAGGCGGCAACGCGACCGAGAAGGCCGAGAAGCAAGCCGATGCCGCCGAGGAATTCGGCGCAGATGGCCAAAAATGCGAACGCGGCAGGGATGTGCGCCTGTTGGGTGAAGAAGGCCATGGTGCCCGTGAATCCGTAGCCGCCAAACCAGCCGAGCGCCTTTTGCGCACCGTGCGCGAAGAACACCACACCAAGGACTAGACGAAGGATGGTGATGGCCAGATCGTCAGTGGTGCTGATGAGCTTGCGGAACATGGGATGGCCTCCTTTGTTTTCGATGGAAAGACGGGACTCGAGGAAACAGGGATAGTACATCGAATCCGCCGCGTTGAGGATAAGAAAACTGTGGCCGGAGGGATGAACGCGGGTTCGATCCGGCATTTGCGAATGATAATGCGAGCAGTTATGAATTGGGCGGGCGAATCGTTGCGGCAGGCTTCGGGGGCGACGCCGGCTTCACCGTGAAATCCGCGCTGCGGATGACGGTGTTGTTGGTGAGCAAATCGATGGCGGTTACTTCAATGGTGTAGCGGCCGGGGAGGAGCGGTGCCACTGGTATGAGGCGTTCGATGGTGAGCTGCTCGCCACCTTGATGAAGACGATCGGCAGTTTCGACGGCTCGCCAGATTTCCTGCTGGTCCTTAGTGATGCGATAGGCAACGGAGACATTGGTCTTGTGCGAAGTCTCGTCTCGTTTGAGGTTGTAGAGCTGGAGAAAGATGCCCAGCTTGTCAGTGCCCGAAAATTCCTGGCTGAGCCGCGGACGGACTTTGTAAGAGTCGAGAACGAATTGGCCAGTGCCGGTCTGACTGGAGGGGACGATTTCGACCTGATCGGCAAGGATTAAGGAACTTGCATCGAGCTTGTCGTCCTCAAAGCGCGGAACACGCAAGGCGGTATTGAACACGCCAAGGTTGCCGCTCAGCGTGTCCTTGACGACAAGGTCGAGGCGGTAGAGGCCGGAACGGAGCGGGACAGATTTTTGATAGATGGAAGAGAGATTCAGTGATGACTGGAAGAGCGACTCAGGAAAATCGCGAGAGATGACTTCCTCGAAGGTCTGAACGACGACGCCACCGGGCGTGGTGATGCGTCCATAGAGGTTCAGGACCGCCGAATGCACGCCTTGTTTGCTCTGGAAACTGAGGTCGCGATTGGGGACCTGCACGGTGATGGGGACGAGGACGGTGTTGCTGGTCACACGCAGAAAATCCGTCCGATAGTCCATGTGAATCTGACTGCGAACGACGCGGATGGTGACCAGTTCGGCGAGATCCTTGAAGCGTTCTGGCGGGCGCTGCACGCGGAAGTAGCGATCGAGATTTGTGAATTCATCCATGCTTGGGGGCGTGCCGCCGAGAGGCATGGGGCAAGTGGTTCCGCTGGTGTTTGTGAAGCGGCCAGCCCTGGAGGATCGACCCCGGAGCTCGCTCAGACTCGAGCCTGCACCCGGGACGTGCGCGAGAGCGTCTTTTTCACAGGGGTCTCTTGTGATGTGGTATTCGCCGGAACCGCTAGTGTCCACAAATTCGATCTCGATGTTTTCACCGATGCCTTCCAGATGACGATAACGCCACATCTCCCACGGAGAAGTTGTTGTGGAACCGCCGCCCTGTTCCGAAGGACGATCGTAGGTACCGCCAGTGGGATGAGATTCGATTTCATCCGGTGGACCCCAGATGATGTAAATGCGCCCGCGATCTGTTTTGCGCCCGGCTATGCCGGAGGCAAAGTGTTCGTCGGCGTAGGCCAGGCGGCGGTAGTGCTCTTCGCGGGCCGTGTTGTTGGGCGAGTCGGGTTCGGGATTGCGCTTTTGCCAGAATATTTCGATGAATTGTTCGCGCTCCTCATTGGTGGAGAGACGGAGAAAGGCAAGGCGCTCTGCCTCGGTGATAACTTCAGGCACCTCGTCCCTCAGCCAGTCGCCGCCCTGCGATCCCAATTCTTTGAGAAGTCTCTTATCGCGCTTCTTGAGTTCTTTGGCGCTCGGGGGCCTTGCCGAGTCGTCCAGCGGCGCAGGCTGGTCTTGAGCGGAGGAAAGGGAAGACCAAAACAGGCCGACGGAGAAAACAAAGAAGAGAAGACGGCCACGATTACGTCCCATGACGACACCTCACTTGAGAACGATGTCAGCGGAGGCGAGACTGGCTCGCACGGCTCCCCGCCGCAGATCTCGGAAACTGCTCGTTACCCCAGTCTGAATCGGAGACCCGGCGAGGGGTTGCCTAAAAGAATCGCGAGAGACCCCATCGAAGGACGCCGAGGAGGGCTTCGATTTGTGGAAGGCGCAAGGCGAACGAAACTGGAATTCTGGCAAGTGCTGATACGCCGGATGAGGCAAAAGGCCGAGCGTTCCAAAGTGGTTAAGACCCTGTGGTGACGAAATTCAGCCAATCAGAGGTACCATTGTGGTACGGGGAAGTCCGCCGGAGGCCGATATCGCATACTTAGAGAAGAGACGTTCGCCTAGATACTCGTTCATCGCGAGCGCGGAGCTGATCGAAGTAAAAGCGGATGTGCGGATCGTATCGCGTGTGAGCGAACTGAGCCTGCACGGCTGCTATTTGGACATGATGAATCCGTTCCCCAAGGGAACGTCGGTGCTCGTGAAAATCGCGGCGGGGGATTCGTTCTTCGAAGCCAAGGCAGATATCATTTACTCGCAGCCGAATATGGGTGCTGGAGTGAGGTTCCAGAAGATCGAACCGGATTCACAAGCGGTGCTGGAGCGCTGGCTGGATGGAGCGGAAAAGGACCACCAGAGGCAGTCCGGATAATCCTGCGGCTGGACGGCGCGACGTACGTGTTGGTTGAGGGTCGATCGGAATAGCGGCGCAATCGCGGCGACAATAGTTAAAATCTGAGTCATCGCAGGAAATCACCCGCCGCAAGGGTGGCCAGTGTGGAAGTGTGTCCGGTTTCGAGGAGGGTGCGCACCGGGAAAATTCAGATGGCGTTGCGCTTCAGCTCGGACATGAGGTAGTCACAGGAGCGGACGCAGAGAGCCATGATAGTGAGGGTGGGATTCTGGCAGGGGTTGGAGGTGAAGCCGGAGGCGTCCATGACAAAAAGATTCTTGATGTCGTGGGTTTGTTGGAATTGATTGAGAACAGATTTTTTCGGGTCGGCGCCCATGCGGGCGATGCCGGCTTCGTGGAGCGCCCAGCGCGGAGCGGAAGGATGGGCGTAGGTGCGAATATTTTTTGCCCCAGCGGCTTCCAGCATTTCTCCGGCGGAGTCACCCATGTCCTGGATCATGGCGCGTTCGTTTTCGCCGTCGGACATGTGGATTTTGAGGACGGGAATTCCGTAAATATCTTTGATGCTGGGGTCGAGTTCGACGAAATTGTCCCAGCGCGGGAGGACTTCGCCGAAGCCGGTGATATCGATGGTGGTGCGGGGCTCGAGAAGGGCTTTTTTGTAGGCTTCGCCGAAGCCGGGCGCCTTCCAGTTGAATTCCGTCGACGACTCGCCTTCGTAGCCGAAGCCGCGCAGGAATTTTTTGTAGGGCGGAGCGTTCTGCAAGTTGCGGAAACGCGCGATGTAGATGCCGAGCGGCTTAATGGGTCCGCCGAGAGAAGGTCTTGCGCCGAATGCTGGGAATTCGCCGCTGCCGCCGCCGCTGCGGACGTGCGCGGTTAGGTAATGGCCGAGCACGCCGCTGGAATTGGCGAGGCCATTCGAATATTGCGGCGTGGCGGAATTGAGCAGGATGCGGGCCGATTCCTGAGTTTGCGCGCAAAGAATGACGGTGCGGCCGTGGATTTCGCGTGCCTGGCGGGTGTTGCGGTCGATGTAGAGAATGCCGCGGGCGCGGTTGCGGTCAGTGTCCATGAGGACTTTGTAGACCATGGCATTCGAAATGAGGGTGCAATTACCAGTGGCGAGTGCGTCGGCGACGGTGGTGAAGGCGGAGTTGAAATAGGAGTGCGTCATGCATCCACGCTCGCAAGGTCCGCAGAAATGACATGGGCCGCGGCCATTGATGGGCTTGGTGAGATTCGCGGAGCGCGCAGGCATGACGGTGCGGCCGAGCTTTTCCTTGACGCGATTGCGGAAGAGAGTTTCTTGGCAGGTGAGCGGAACGGGCGGCTGGAATTGGCCGTCGGGGAGATGCTCGAGGCCTTCGGCGGAGCCGGTGATGCCGACGTATTTTTCGACAAGATCGTAGTACGGCTCGATGTCTTTGTAGCCGAGCGGCCAGTTTTCGCCGTAGCCATCGAACGAGGCGCCTTTGAAATCCCAATCGCTGAAGCGCAGACTAATGCGGCCCCAGACGTTAGTTCGTCCGCCCGTTATGCGCAGGCGACCCATCCAGTCAAAGGGCTTGCCGGCGGGCGTTGTATAAGGCTCTTCCAGATCGTTGACGAACCAGTTGAACGTATATTCATTACAAACGCCGAATTTGACTTGGATAGGGCGGGTCTTGCGGACGATTTCAGGCGCGCGGTCGCGGTACTTGAGTTCGAACGCGGGGTGGTGTTCCGTGAAATTCTTGTCGGACTGCGGGCGGCCGGCTTCCAGCAGCGCGACCTTCAAGCCCGCTTCCGCGAGGCGCTTGCAGGCCCAGCCTCCAGAAGCTCCGGAACCGACAACGATGACATCGTAGTTGTTTTTTGTTTGTGCTGGCATGTGATGCGAGTCAGAAGCGGATGCTAACAGCGGAGCATGAACGGGTCAATCGAGGAAGCGAGAAGGATTCGTGTTGTTCTTGTGAACGATTGTTGGTGGGTGATACCATCGGCGCGAAATCGGAAGGCTAGGGAAAATTGCAATGGGAACAAAGAGCGCGTTGCCGGTGATCAACGAAGCGGCTGCGGTGGGTGGGCGACTCACGCGGAGGGACGTGGTGCGGCGGTTGCTGGCGGCAGCGGGCGCTGGAACGGCATGGCCGCTGGTGGCGGCTTCCCATCCGATCCATGAACTTTTGAGAAATGAAGCGCTTCTCGACGAAGCGGAGAAATTGGGGGCTGCGGATTGGAGGCCACTGGTTCTGAACGCGCAGCAAGATGAAACCTTGTCAACGCTGGCTGAGAGAATTGTGCCGGGTTCGACGAAGGCGGAAGTGGACCGCTTTATCGATTTGCTGTTGAGCGTGGATACCGCGGAACATAAGCAGAAATTCGAGGAATCGCTGGCGGCGTTCGAAGCTGAGTCGCAGAAGCGATTCGGAAACAGATTCCCTTCCCTGGATGCCAGCCAGCAAAACATGCTTCTGACAGATGCGTCGGCGCATCCGGCGAAAGAAGATTCATCAGACAGCGCTGAAAGAGAAAATCAGGGCCTGCACAAAGACTTCGAAAACTTGAAGGGGTGGATCAGCGGAGCGTATTACTCGTCGGAATTGGGAATGAGAGAACTGGGATGGACGCCGGATCGGGTGTTTGCAAGTTTTCCTGGTTGCGAGCATCCTGAGGGGCATTCTTGAGGAGGATTTCATGAACGAGTTTTCAAGCCGGAGAGAGTTCCTTCGC
>DATNLB010000455.1:0-3201 GCA_035603095.1 Candidatus Acidiferrales bacterium | reverse complement strand
TTGACCGCCGCTGCGCGCTGCGCTTCCTGAAAAGGCGGCGCCGGGATTTCCGTGATGCGTGCCTGCTGGTCGTTGACCCAGGAAATATTGGGCGTAAACCAATCGAGAGCCGCGCGGACCCGCGCGTTGTCGGGGAGCCGTGAACGTTGGGCCTGGCGTGACGCGTGGGAAGGAGCAGCGGAGCGAACCGGCATAGCCAGAAGAATAACGCAAACGAGGGAGCGTTTCACCGTCGGCTTGCAAGATCGTTTCCCGCTCAATTGCGTGCGGCCTCGGTACAGAGAGCGAGAACTTCCGCATCAGAGAGGACGCGCGGGGACTGCTTGGCGGCGTCAAAGATGCGCGTGACAACGGCATCGTCTGCGGGAATGCGGTGTTTCTCGAGCCAGAACAGCACGTTGGACTTGCCGCTCATCGGGCCGATCTCGATCACCTGGTCGAGGCCGAAGAGATGCGCGGGCACGCCGCTGTAAACGGCATTGGCGAGCGCGAGATCATTTTTTCGAAAGGCTTTGATGAGCGCGGCGGCGTGCACGCCGGTGGCGGTTCGAAAGGCATCATGGCCGACCACCGGATAGTTCGGCGGAATCATCGTGTGCGTGGCCTTGGCCACTTTTTCGCAATACTCTTTCAGCCGGGACAGGTCCTGCTGGATGAGTCCCATGAGGCGAAGATTGACGAGCATTAATTCCATGGGCGTGTTGCCGACGCGTTCACCGAGCGCGTTGGCGGCAGCGTGGACCTGGTGCGCACCGGCAGCGACGGCCGCGAGCGAATTGGCGATGGCGAGGCCGCGATCGTTGTGACCATGCCAATCGACGCGGATTTTTTCGCCAGAAGGCCTCACCACCTCGTCGATGACGAATTTTACGAGGTTGAAAGAGCCGTTCGGCGTGGCGTGGCCGACGGTGTCGCAAAGGACGATGGCGGTTGCACCGTTTCGAATGGCGGTCGAGTACAGCCGCTTCACGGTATCGGGATCGGTTCGAATGGTGTCTTCGGTGACGTACATGGACGGAAGACCGTTCTCGACCGCGAACTTCACTGCTTTTTCCGTAGTGCGCTCGAGGTGCTCGACCGTCCAGTCTTCCACGAGGCGCCGGATCGGGCTGCAACCGAGAAACGTTGCGGCCTCAATGGCGATGCCCACGGCCTGCGAAATTTCCACGATGGGGCGGATGTCGTTTTCATGCGTGCGCGCGGCGCAATTGGGTTTGATCTTCATCCGGTGCGTGGCGATTTCGCGGGCCAGCGCTTCGGTGTGCGCATAGGCCCGCGGCCCAGCGCCGGGAAGACCGATATTGACAGCGTCGATCCTCAGGGATTCCATCAGATGGAGGATTTCGATCTTTTCTTCGATGCTGGGGTCGAAGACGGAAGGATTCTGCAAACCATCTCGAAGGGTTTCGTCATTCATCAACACGCGCGTGCCCGGAGGAATCGCGGGAGGCGTGGCGACGTTCCAGTCGTAGATCCATTCGTTCTGCTGCACGGCGGGCCTCGTTTGGTTCGAAAGAGGTCGATCTAATTCCGCAAAGTATAACTTTGCGGCTGTTGCGCCGGATCCGGGCGATACAGCGTCTTGCAGAATTCGCAACGGTAAATCTCCGCTTTCGGACCAATGAGCGCCGCGATTTCCTTCGGGTAATCGTAGTAGCGCTTCAAGTGTCCATTGCAGAGCTTGCCCTTTTCGTCTTTTTCATCACAGGCGCGCTGCTTGGGTTTGCGCGTTTTGATTTTCGGTGAGGCTGCAGTCTCTTCGGGCATGGGGGTCCTCTCTACAATCCGTGGTCACGGAAAAACGTTTTCATGGCGCTGCGGGCGTTACGCAACTTCGCGGCGATACCGCCGGTAAATTCAAATTGGAGAAAAGCATCTGCGGCGTGCTCCAGATCCGCGCCGTAGCGGTACCACCAGGGCTTTTCGCGATGCGGCAGGCGGTCGACATCAATGTATTTCATTTGCACCATTTCAAGGAGGCCTGCTTTGCCATGGGCGCGGCCCCAGCCGCTCGCGCCACACCCGCCATGCGGGGCTTCCGCAATGCCGAAATAGCTGATCGCATCGTTCACCATGACGGCGCCGGCGCGGAGACGATGCGCGATCGCTTCGCCGCGCCGTCTGTCGCTGGTCCAGACACTTGCTGCCAGCGCGAATGGCGAGTCATTGGCACGAGCTACCGCTTCTTTGGCGTCACGCACGATTTGCACCGCCAGGATCGGGCCGAACGTCTCTTCTTGAAATAACTTCATGGAGGAATCGACACCCGCGATGACCGTGGGCTCGAAGAAATTGAGGCCCAGATCAGGGCGCGAGTTGCCGCCGCACAAAACCTGTGCTCCTCGGGAAACGGCGTCGCGGATTAAATCGCTCATGCGTTGCACGTGCTGCGGCCGGATGAGCGGGCCGACGTCTGTAGCAGGATCGCTCCCCGGACCAATGCGCAGTTTCTTCGTTTTTTCCACGCAGAGCGCCATGAATTTTTCCGCGGCGGTCTGCTCGACAAACAACCGCTCTACGGAAAGGCATACCTGCCCGCAGTTTGTGTAGCTGCCCCAGACGGCCGCGCTGGAGGATACCTCCAGGTCCGCATCCCCAAGAACGATCATGGCATCCTTGCCGCCAAGTTCGAGTACGGAGGGGATTAGTTTTTTTGCGCAAGCTTCGGCAACGCGACGGCCGGTAGCCACGCTTCCGGTGAAGAGCACTTTGTCCGGCGACGCATCGACCAAGGCTTGGCCGACTTCCCCGCCACCCTGGACAATGGTGACCAGATTTTCTGGGAAACCCGAGTCGATGAAAAGTTTCTCGATCAGCGCACCGCATTGTGGCGTGAAGTCGCTGGTCTTACAGACCACTGCATTTCCAGCGGCGACGGCCGGAATGATCTGGCTGAGCGGTATCGCCAGCGGGTAGTTCCACGAAGAAATGATGGCGATGACACCGAGAGGGTCGTAAGCCAGAAACCCGCGTTTGGCTTTCGCGGCAGTGCTGTGATGCGGCACACGCCGCGTGCGAAGAGCGCTGGCGGCGTTCCTGGACCAGTATTCCGCCGAATCGAGTGCCACAAAAATATCCGCGAAGAGGGCTTCCACGCGCGGCTTGCCGGATTCGAGCACCACAGCGTCCGCCAATTCATTGCGTGAAGCCATGATGCGTTCGCGAAGCCCGCGCAACTTCGCGCAGCGATCGCGGATCAGG
>DATNLB010000640.1:0-6128 GCA_035603095.1 Candidatus Acidiferrales bacterium | reverse complement strand
GGGCGAAACAAATGGAATTGAGCTAAGCATGTAGGCTTCGTGTCGTAGGGCTTTTCGGACGGGGGTTCGACTCCCCCCGCCTCCATAATTCTAACTACTTCGTAATCAATGAATTACGCAGGTGTGCGGCATCCATGTCCTGCTTGTGTCCAACGCGAGTGAATCCGCGCAACTCGTCGAGTATCCCGCTGGTCGCGTAGGGCGCAACGTCCCTGCTTTTACTCGTGCCTGAGCGCTGCCATCGGATCAATACGGCTAGCTCTCCGCGCCGGAATCCAACAGGCCAGCGTCGCAACACCAAGCAGAATCGCTGGTACCCCGAGGAAAACCGGAAGGTTGACCGCGCCTTTCGCCATCACGCGAACGGAAATCACGAGGGCAAGTACCCATCCAATCGCCGTGCCCCAGGCGATGGCACCCAAGTTCTCGCGAATAATTTGCAGGACGACCCGCCCGCTGGTGGCCCCGAACGCCAGACGCACGCCAATCTCTCTCGTTCGCCTGGCCACGGCGTAGGAAACCACGGCGTAGATTCCGATTGCCGCGAGGGCGAGCAGGAGTGGCCCGAGCACCACGAACATCCGCGCGGGAATCCGGCGAAGATAAAGGTTTCGTTCGATGTGCTGTGAGAAGGTTCGCACGTCGTAAAGAGGGAGCATCGGATCGAGATCGCGCAGAACGGCACGCGCTTCCGAGGTGAGTGCGGTTTCATTGCCGCTGCGCGTCCTCAAGTGAATCTCGCCCTGGATCGCTGGAAGATCTCGGTACGAGAAATAGACTGCTGGCTGCGCGGGCTCGCCGAATGCGCCGTAGACAGAATTGCGCGCCACGCCGATGATGGCGAAGCTTCCCGCGCGCGCCTGTATGCGGCGGCCGATTGCATCTGTGCCATTGAGGTAACGGCGGACAAACTCCTCATTGACGATAGCCTGTGCAGGCGCCGCCCTATCCTCCATCTCGGCAAAGTCGTTTCCCTCAAGGAGTGGGATGGCCATCACCTTGAAGTATCCCGGCGTGACCGTGTTGGAAATGGCTCTATCCTGCCCCGCCTCCGTGCGCACGCGGCCTTGCACAGTGAAAGGCCGCGCCGGAATTCCATGCAAGTCCAGCGGAACATTCGTTGCGATGGCGGCTGCCTCGACGTCCGGCAAGGAGCGCAGCCGTTCCAGCAGGCGCGCGGCAAATTCGCGCTCGGACGTCTCGTCGGGATTGCGTCCGCTTAAGTCGTAGGCGGCCAGCAAAACGCCCTCGGGCCGGAACCTCGGATCCGTTTGGCGTGCTGAGCGAAAACTCTCCAAGAAAAGCGCCGCCGCGATCAGGACGACCATCGCGAGTCCGACTTCCACCCCCATCAGAACTTTGCGCGCACGGCTGCGGGGCGGCGTGTTGGAACTGGAACGGAGCCCCTCCTGTGGATCCAGCCGTGCCAGATGGACTGCCGGCGCCGCGCTGAAAATCAAACCGCACGCAGCAGCGAGCAACATCGCGAAGGCGAGGGTGAATTCATCCACTCTTGTCGGAAACAGGATCGGAAATGCGCCAATCATTGGCGCCACACGCAATGCCGTAGTGCCCCAAACTGCGATGACTGCTCCGAGGCTTGCTCCCAGGACAGCGAGCAGCATATTTTCCGAAAGCACCAGGCTGACAATGCGCCAGCGTCCCGCGCCCAGCGCCACTCGCACGGCCATCTCGCGCTGCCTCGTGCTCCCACGAGCTAGCATGAGGTTTGCCGTGTTCCCGCAGACGGCCAGCAGCAGGAGCAGCATTACGCCTTGCAAGATGGCTAGCCCGCTGATCAGCAACCGCTGCGGGCCGCGCGGCGCGGTCCAGAATGGAAGAATCTCACCGCCAATTCCGGCACTGGCCTCAGGATAATCGCGCGCAAGTTGGGCCATCGCCGCGCTGAACTCGGCCTGTGCTTCCTTGCGTGTCGCGCCCGGCTTTAACATTCCGATCAACGAAAAAGCGCGGATGCTGCGATCTACGAGGTCGCGTGTTCCGCCGAGCAACGCAGGCGCAAGCGTGGCCGGCGCCCACAGTTCGAACTTCAACGGGACCATTGTTCCCTGGAAATCCCTGGGCGCCACGCCGATGACAATAAGGTCGCGCTCGTTGACGCGCAGTTTTTGTCCCACGGCCTCCGGCGCGCCGCGAAATCGCGTTTGCCAGTAATCATACGAAATCACAATGACCGGCTCAGTTCCGGGCCGTTCCGCCTCGTCCGGCCGAAAAAATCGTCCGATCGCAGGCTTCAGTCCCAGCGCAGAAAAATAATTGCCGGAGACGAGTTGCCCGTGCGTCCGCTCCGTCTGGCCCGTCTCTCCCACGTTGAACGGCACCATCTGAGACGCTACGACGTCCCGAAGCGCCGGCACTTGTGTCTGCAAGTCGCGATATTCCAGCCAGGAAGCGCCCGGATACCCGCCCGTCTCCGTGCGAGGCTCGACCAGCAGAAAGGTCGCTGCACCACTCACGGCGGGCATTGGTTCGAACAGGATCATCTGAATCCATGAAAAGATCGTTGTGTTCACGCCAATTCCGATGGCCAGCGAAACGATGATCACGGCCGCAAGCCCCGGCATGCGTCCGATCGTTCGCCCTGCGTTTCGCAAGTCCCCCAGCAGATTTTCGATAAATAGAAATCCTCGCTCGGCTCGATAGTCTTGTTTCATCGCCTCCACGCCGCCAAACTTGAGCATGGATTGGCGCCGTGCCTCTACGGGTGATAAGCCGGCGCGAAGATTTTCTTCGGTTTGCAGAGCGATGTGCTCCGCAATCTCTTCCCGCAATCGTTCTTCCCGTTCGCGCCTTGCCCCCGAGTTGAACAGCCGGGTGAAAAACCGCCGCAGAGATTTCATGACAAATCCTCCGCTTTCGCATCGAAGAACCGAGCGATGATCGCTGCCGTTTTTTCCCAATCTTGAGTCTCGACCTGCAACTGCTTGCGTCCTTCCCGAGTCAGTCGATAGAACCGCGCCCTGCGATTATTCTGTGACGCGCCCCACTCGGACGCGATCGCGCCTTCTTGCTCCAGCTTCAACAGCACGGGATACAGAGTCCCTTGATTCACGGCCAGCAGATCTCCGCTGATCTGCTCGATGCGCCGCGCGATTCCATAGCCGTGCAGCGGTCCCAGGACATGGAGAGTCTTGAGGACCATCAGCGCCAACGTGCCCTGTAGGACGTCCGTTTTTTGTTTCATCGCATCGCCATTTTGGTTTCCAACAGGAGGATGCCACACTTCCTTTGGGAAAACAACAGGTAAGTCGTCGGGCATGCCGCTGAGTGCGGCTAGAGATTCATGAAGGTGCTATCGCCAAGTAAACGGGGAGCGAAGCTATGGGCGAATCGGCAGCCCGGAAGTATCGGAAGTTGCGTGTTTTCAATGCGCCTGAATATTCCGACTTCCCCGCCTCCACTAATTCGTACCGCGTAAATGCCCTGCCGCGTTCGGCGGACTAGTCGCCGAATCTGGCCGCGGCGCGGGCTTTCGCTTTTACTGCTTCTTCTTCCCTGTTTCGAGGCGCGGCCCTGGTTTCCAGGGAATGGACTAGGCGGGCCGAGGCTGCGGCAATTTCCTCGATGGCAGCGTTGAACGCGGCTTCGTTGGCCTGCGAAGGCTGGTTGAATCCGGTGATTTTCCTGACGAACTGGAGCGACGCAGCGCGAACCTCGTCCGGCGTGACCGGCGGATCGAAATTGAAAAGCGGTTTGATGTTCCTGCACATTTCCTTGACACCCTTTGTCTTCTAGATGGCCGAGGCTAGCCTTTTGTATCGCTGATCGCAAGCACTGTCTATTGTTCTTATTTGCCGCCAGCCGACGTTGCAGTTTTGGAATAGGCGAGACGTTGACGGGCGTAGCCGCACCAGGGGCTCGCGGGGTCCAGTCCAACGTACGCTTGCCAGTGCCTACGCGCCTCGTTATACGCGCCCAGCTTCTCGCAGACGAAAGCCAGATTGTAGTGCGCGTCGGGATAATTCGGATTAAGACGTACAGCGTTGCGGAGGTGCAAACGTGCCGCTTCCAGCCTGCCGACTTCTTCCAGCACGCTCCCCAGATTAAAGTGGGCGAGAGCGCTCTCGGGATTCACTCGCAACGCCCGGCTAAAGTATTCGGCGGCTTTCTTGAAATTTCCTTCCTCATAGCAGAGGGTGCCGCAATTGAGCAGGGCGTCCAGTTTTTCGGGATCGAGGCAAAGAGCTTGCTCGTACGCGTCGATGGCCTGAGCCCTGGTTTCCCCTTCGGCTTCATACTCGAGCGCCGTGGCGAGCCATTCGTCGGCATCCGGCCCTCGCCTGGCCATGACACGTACTTTCTGGTCCAATTCGCTGGTCTCGAAATTCAAGACAAACTGGCCTGAGAGCGGCTCCAGGCGGGTGCCGCCGCGTTCCACGAGAATATCTTTTCCATCGGAAAGAACCCGAAGTTCCGACAAGGATGCCTGCGCATGGAGAAGTTTATCGCGAAGCGCGGCTAGGGCGCGCCGCAGCCGGTTGGCAGGCACCCCTTCTTCGACCAGTTGCTTGACGGTGCGCAGGCCAATCAGATCGCGGAAATCGTAGAACCGGTTTCCACTTTCTTTCCGGGGTGAAACGAGGTGCAAACGGTCCCAATATTCCAGCTGCTTCGCGTTTAGACCCAAAATGCGCTGGACTTCTTCGGGGCCGAATCTATCCGTGGTCACCATCAAATATTAACCGACTGCCTTTTTCCCCGCCTTTTTCTGCACAGATGAGATCGGTTGCACCGCTCGAGCCGGAGGCTTCTTGCCCACGGGCGCTTCCGCTGCGAGCGCGGGCGCGGCCGCAGCCGGCGGTTGCTTTTCCGCGAGACTCTTCTTGAGGGCCTCCATCAAATCAATCACCGGAGCCATATGCGGCTGGGCCACTTCGGTTACTTCCTGACCCTTGAGCTTGGCAGCGATCATTGCGCGCACATTTTCTTGATATTCATCCCTGTATTTCTGCGGTTCGAAAGGCGCCGCAAGACTTTCAATGAGCTGCCGCGCAAGCTTCTTTTCCTGGTCCTTCACTTCGATCTTGTCGGTGGGAACTGACTCGGCCGCGCGAATCTCATTCGAATAGAACATCGTGTGCAGCGTCATGCCCTGGGTTCCCGGCCGGACAATCACGATGTGCTCACGCTGGTGCATGGTGAGCTTTGCGATAGCTCCATAGCCGGACTCTTTCATCGCCTTCATTAGCAGCTGATAAGCCTTCACCCCGGCGTCTTCCGGGCTGAGGTAATAGGATGAGTCGAAGTAGAGAGGATCCATCTCATCCAGCTTCACGAACTCCAGAATTTCCATTACGCGCGCCGAGGAGGGCTCGATTTTGTCAAGCTCCTCTTCACTAAACAGCACGTACTGATCCTTTTCGTATTCGTAGCCCTTCACAATCTCGGACCGTTCCACGTTGCGGTTGCAAACCGGGCAAAACAAAGGCTGTTTAAGCCGTGAATGACACTCTTTGTGGAGTTGGTTGAAACTGATTCGTTCACCGCGAGCCGCCGTAGTCATGCGGACGGGCATCGAAATCAGGCCAAACGTGAGGTGGCCTTTCCAGACAGTCGTGGCCATGTGAGCGCTCCTTCGACAACAGCCTTGGAACTGTGCACGAGCTTTTTTAAGGTTAGCCGCACGCCAGGCAAGATGCAAGATGCATCCATGCCCGATAATGCTCATTTTGCAACGTACAAGCGCGCAACAGCTTCTGAACATGGACCCAGTTGGCCACCGCGAGCATGGGATAGAATCCGTGTATGGCAAAGCTGGAAGAATACAGGCGAAAACGGCGGTTCGAGCGGACGCCCGAGCCGTCAGGAGGCGAGCCGGAACCCGTCGCTGGTAAGGTCCAGGACAAGCCCTCCCCGGCCGCCAAACGCACACGCCTGCCCAAGCCGAAACTGCCACAGTTGGAGGTCCACCCCGGGGCCGAGCATGGCGACACGTTCGTGGTTCAGAAGCACCGGGCAACGCGGCTGCACTACGATTTCCGGCTGGCGATCGATGGAACGCTGAAGTCGTGGGCCGTGCCCAAGGGACCTTCCCAGAGCCACGCCGACAAGCGGCTGGCGGTGCAAACGGAAGATCATCCGCTGGACTACGCCAACTTCGAAGGGAA
>DATNLB010000488.1:0-3261 GCA_035603095.1 Candidatus Acidiferrales bacterium | reverse complement strand
ATCAGTTTGATTGTTCTCGTCGGGCTGGCCTGCAAAAACGCCATTCTTATCGTGGAGTTTGCGAGGGAGAAACAGCTCCAGGAGGGGATGAACAGAGTCGATGCGGTGCTGGAGGCGTGCCGGTTGCGTCTGCGGCCGATCCTAATGACTTCTCTGGCCTTCACGATGGGCGTCATTCCTCTGGTGTTGTCTACCGGAGCCGGGTCAGAAATGCGTCGTGCCATTGGAGTTGCAGTATTTTTCGGGATGCTTGGCGTCACTGCGTTTGGCTTGGTGCTGACTCCGGTCTTCTACGTCATAATTCAGCGATTCGTGGAAGGGCGGGAGATCAAGAAATTGCCTGCTACGGCAGGACTCACGCCCAGCGCTTCGGTGGAGGCGTAGAACCGTGTGCATGCGCCTCTTGAAATACTCTGTGCTCTTCGCCGTTGTGCTGGGCGTGGGCGGCTGCGCGGTCGGGCCGCACTACAAGGCACCGCAGCCTGCGGCGGTGACCTACCACGCTGCGGATCCGCAACTGGTGACCGATGCACAGTTCGATCCGCGCTGGTGGAACCAATTCGAGGATCCGGTTCTTGATTCGCTGATCCAAAAGTCGCTTGCGGCTAACACGAGTATTCGCGTGGCACGGGCGCGGCTCGCGGAATCGCGCGCCATCTTTGATGAGCGAAAGCTGGATCGTTATCCCACGGTTCCTGCCGATGCAAGTTACAACTATGCGAAACAGCAAATCCCGGGATTTTTTAACGATCCGGCCACCATAAATACGTTCCGCTCAGGGTTCGACGCTTACTGGGAGATCGATTTATTCGGAAGAGTTCGTCATAGCGTGGCTGCCGCCGCAAGCGACAATCAAGCGGTCGAAGCGGACTTGCACGATGTAGAGGTTAGCGTGGTGGCCGAACTGGCGCGCAACTATTTTGAGTTGCGCGGAGCCCAGTGGCGCCTTGCGGTGGCAGAACGCAGTTTGAAGAATCAGCGAGACACACTGCGATTGACGCAGCTCCGTCGCGATGCGGGGGTGGGAGAAGAGCAGGATGTAGCGAGCGCGGCGGCACGCGTCGCGGCTATCGACGCGACCATACCGTCGCTGGAACTTGAAACGAAACGGGCAACATACCGGCTGGCTGTACTGACAGGAACGCGGCCAGGCGAGCTTTCTGCGGATCTTTCTTCCCGGAACTATGCTCCCATCGACAAGGCTTTGCCCATCGGGAACGCCGCTGACTTGCTGAGGCGGCGGCCGGATGTACGCGCCGCGGAACGGCGTCTTTCTGCGGCCACCGAGCGTCAAGGAGTTGCCGTTGCCCAGCTGTTCCCACAGGTCAGCGTCTCTGCCTTCGTCGGATTTTTGGCGGGGCGTGGGAGTCTCTTCTTCACAACGCGATCCTTTGCAACAACGGCGTCCCCCAGTGTGACGTGGTCGGCCTTCGATCTGGGCCGCGCACGAGCGCGCGTGCGCGCTTCGAACGCAGTCACGGACGAAGCTCTCGCTTCCTACGACGAAACCGTCTTACGCGCTCTTGAAGAAACGGAAAATTCCTTCTCCAATTACCACGCGCAACAAGAACGACTCGTAAAGCTAAACACGCAGGCGCAAGAGAGCAAACGGGCAGCCGACATCGCTAGGCTACGCTACCGCGAAGGCGTGATCGATTTCTTGTCACTATTGGATGCCGAGCGCACTCAGCTCCAAGCGGAGGACGCGGTTGCCGAGAGCGAGCGCGACGTCTATGTCGCGGTCATCGCCCTCTATAAGGCGCTCGGTGGAGTACCAAGCTGACCTAAGCCCTTGTGCTTGGTCAATGATCCCTCCTCTCGCCGTGCACGTGGCCAGCGCTTCACCTCATGAAACCAAGCTCGTCGGACCCACGATCGAACGACGCTTCCTGGCCGAATCTCCCGAGTGGCTGATCGGCGACTGCGCTTATGACAGCGATCCGCTGGACGTGCAGATGCGCGAACGTTTCGGCGTGCAATTGGGGGCTCCGCACAAATGCACGCCGGAAAGCCACGCAAGATGGCCGCGTGCTGCTGCGCCGCCACCGCCGCCGTTGGAAGATCGAGCGCTTGTTCGCCTGGCTTCATAATTTTCGTCGCGCGGTCATCCGCTGGGAATACTACCCAGAAAATTTCCTAGGGATGGTGCAACTCGCCTGCGCTGTCATCCTCCTGAGGTATTTATGAGATGGCTTCTAGTTTTTAGGAGGGCGTTTTACCGCTACGAGCGACAACTGTTCCAGGTCCGGGAAGTGACCTTCCGCGTCGGGCGAACGGTTAGAAGATGAAAGCTGTTGGACCATCGTTTGGGCGGGGAAGGTAGCCTTGAAATATTCCGCATAGACCTTGTTGAAGGCCTCACTATCGGAGAGGCTGTCGAGATAAACAGTTGTGGAGACGACTTGGCTGAAATCCATGGACGCCTCTTCCAGGTTATCAAGCTGGTTCCGCATAGTCTGGCGGAGTTGTGCTGCTGTTGTGGCGCCATAGACGCCGCCGTTTGGTCCGGGGATAAATCCACTTTTCGCGGAACAATACAGCGTTTCGCCGGCGAAGACGCAGGGGCTGGCAGTGGGACTTGGCGGCATGTTTTTGGGACGGACGGCATGACGAAGGCTCAGGTCGCGCACGGCGACTCCGGTGTATTCGATTTGAGCATTGTGAGGCAAAGCGGTGACTTCGATGGTGGCTCGCGCCGGGGTGTTGCCAAATTCAAATCGGCGAGCGTAATGTTCGTTCATCAGCCGCATGGGAACCTTCTGGGTCAGATAGGGATTCACGAAGACCATATGGCTGAGTTTCAAACCAGCTGCCTCGACAACCGCCTTGACTCCATCTAGTGCAAGATCCGTTTGAGCCGCAGGTTCATCGGGGACAGTGTTGGTTAAGGGATCGCGCCCCTGCATCGCAGAAACGAACAAACGGTCATGCGTCAATATGCCGGGCGAAAATGGTTCGGTGGATTTGTAATTGGGAGGGATGACGGGTTTGCGTCCCGTGAGATCGCGAACGGCAACAGCGTTGATCGCAATGGACGATGGAGATAAGCGCGAAACTCCAAGCACCGCCCGGGCTGGGGGAATACTGGGAAAATATTTTGCGAAGACGCCGTTAAGCTTTTCGTAGTTGCCAACGTCTTCCAGATAAACCTGGACATAGACAACATGCTCCATGTTCAAACCAGCGGCTTCGACAATCGCTTTGATGTTTTCGAGCGCCTGGCTTGCCTGTTCTTCAAATTTGTCCGGCATAGTGCCGTCG
>DATNLB010000149.1:0-3418 GCA_035603095.1 Candidatus Acidiferrales bacterium | reverse complement strand
GCCCTGTCTTCCGATCGCCGTTGCGCTCGCTGAATTTCCAGAAGTGGAGGTTGTGGTACTTGGTGGCAGATTGCACCGCCGCGAATCGATGACGGTTGGATTGCGTGCGGTGAAAGAGCTCGAAGATTTTCGAGCAGATCTTTGCTTTCTCGGAGTTTGCGCGCTCCATACCGACGTCGGCATATCGACCTTCTCGGTCGAGGAACTGGAGATGAAACAGACGTTTGTTCGTTGCGCCGCCGACGTTGTTGGACTCCTAACGGCAAGCAAATTCAACAAAGCCGCCCCATTTGTGGTGGGATCAATTGGAATCCTCACTCGCGCGATTGTTGAGAGTGGAGTTGCGGCGAGCGAGCTCGATCTTCTTCGCCGCTACGGGGTATTCGTCGAATAGGAAATCAGGAGTCGATGGAATCCGGCAATAGCGCAGGAATAGATCAGGTTCGGGAACAATACGGGACGAGCGGCGATACCATGCGAAATCGGGTCGCTATTTCGGCCGTATTTTTTCTGAACGGATTCGGATTAGCGAGTTGGTTTATTCATATCCCTTCGGTCAAAGAGCAGCTCGGTTTGAACGAACAACAGTTGGGCTTGGCGTTACTTGGAGCGGGCCTTGGCTCACTCGTGACCATGTGGCTCAGCGGTTGGCTGATGGGCCGGTTTGGCAGCCGCCGGGTGCTGATCCTGGCAACTTTATGCTTCGCGTTTTCGCTGGTGTTCCCTGTCTGGGCGCCAAATTTAGTTCTCCTTACCGTATCGCTCGGTTTCCTCGGCGGCTGCAACGGCTTGATGGATGTCTGTATGAATAATCAAGCTGCGTATTTTGAAGCTCTTGCTGGCCGACCAGTCATGTCTTCGTTTCATGCGATCTGGAGTTTGGGCGGCTGGTGCGGCTCGCTTCTCGGCAGCCTCTTTTTGCTCAATCAGCAGCTATCGACCTGGCACTTGGTATTCCTGGGTCTGGTAATCGCCGGAGGGGTGGTTTGGCTGGCGCCGAGTCTTCTGCGAATCGCGTCGGAACATGGTCCGATCTTCGCGCTGCCGACTCGGGAGATCGCGATCTTTGCTCTGCTTTGCTTGATTGCGATGTTGTCGGAGGGCGCAGTTGCCGATTGGGCGGGAGTGCATCTACGTGATGATTTGGGTACACCGCACGCACTGTCGGGCCTTGGGTTCAATGCCTTCGCGATTTGCATGGCCGGTGGCAGATTCGTCGGGGACAGAATCGTGCAGTGGATCGGGCGCGAACGGACAGTGACCGCCGGTGCTCTCCTTGGGGCAATTGGATTGTTCGTCGCCGCGTTGGCCGGATCTCCAATCTTATCCATCGTCGGCTTCGGATTGGCCGGGCTAGGCATGTCGAATATTGTGCCGGTGCTGTTCTCGCTAGCGGCTTTGCGAATCCCTGGTGCGATTGAGCGCGCGACGTCTTCGGTCTTTGCGACCGGCTACCTTGGTTTTCTGATTGGTCCACCTCTGGTCGGGATGTTCGCCCAACTCTTTACATTGCCAGTGGCCCTGGCTGGCATTGCGGTTTTGGTCGCTGGGATTTGCGTCTTTAGTCCAAGGCAGGCAACCGCGAGAAGTGATTAGTAGCCAGTGAGCGGTGATTGAAGGGTTTAGATTAGCCATCGCCAATAGCGGTAGGGCAGTAACTGAGCTGGTCTGCGCAAGTAAAATGATTTAGTTTTTAAACATTGGGATAAGGGATTTTTTGGCTCAAGGGCGAGCGGCGATTTCTGAGGGCTTGCAGGTAGAGGTTTTCGTCATAGGGGGAGCGATCCTGCCAAAGGCGGAAGATGATGGGGATCCATTTAAAGGCTAAGGCGCGCACGGCGGCGTTATGAGATTTACCTCGAGCCAGCAATTGTTGATAACAAGCCTTGGCCCAGGTGGAGTACGGGATGGAATGAGCAGCAAATTCGTGGAAAGTCTGGCAGAGAAACTTGCTGCGACACCAGCGCCGAGAGATGGTCTTGCCTTGACCGCTGCGATCGAGCACCGGGGCTGTGCCGCTCTTTTTCTGCATTGGGCTGGGGTGAGTCAGCAGGGCCCGATTGGAGCCAAAAGCCGCCAATAGACGAGGAGCCAATTGGGGGCCAGCCCCGGGTAAGCTCTCGCAGAGGTGGTGATCAGGATGTTGGGCAAAGAGCGCCTGGATGGCTTTATCAAAAGCAGCAATCGAAGCCTGCAGAGTGAATAACTGATTGACTAAGCGCTGCAGGCTTAAGACCAAGGGCCGGATGAGGGCGGGATCTTCAGTAACGGCTTGAGCGCGGGCGATCTTTTCCAGCCGTTCGGCGATCAAGCTTTGGCTGCGACAGTGATGCTGAAAATAGAAAGAACGCAGGGTCTGGGGTTTGGCTTTTTTTAACTGCTCGAGGGTGGGCCAGCGTTTTAAAAAATGCAGCGAAAGGCTGCAACGCAACTCCTGGTGTAGATCGAGGGCCAGTGGATAGTAGACTTTGAGCAGGCTGCAGAGTTCGTTGGCGCAAGCCACGGCGGCATCAACGGCTTTACGTCGCTGCTGACAAAGTAAATCCAACTCGCGCAGCTCTGGCTCGGGAGCCTGATAAGGGCGGAGCCGATCGAGATGATGGTAGAGGAGTTCTTCGATCAGTTGGCTGTCGAGCGGATCATCCTTGGCGCCGCTGGTAAAAAAGGCCTCTCGATATTTACTCACCGTCAAAGGATTGAGCGGATAGAGATCGATCCAATCGCTGTGGAGAGGGAGCATCTCGAAAAGCGCCCCCCGATTTTGCTCAAAACCAATAGCGATCCGGCCTTGCGGACCAGCCAGTGCTTTGAGTTGAGTCAGCCAAGCCTCCACCGAAGCCGGATCGGCTCCAATCTGGAAGACTTGGCGTTGGCCATCGACCCAAGTGCGTTGACAGACAGCGTGTGCTTGATCGGCCCAATCGAGCCCCACACTTAAGACGTATTTTCGGTCCTGGACAGGAACTGGTATTACTGTGCTCATGTAGCTAAGGGATTTTTTGCCGCGAGCGAAGAAGCCGCTTTGCTTTGAACGTCCGAAATCCGTATAGTCGAGTCGTCGTTGGATGCTCGACATCAACCAGAGTATTGGTCTTGACGAATCAAAGCGCGACCGGCTGGCTCGAAATTCTGCCCTAGAGATCTCGTAGATCCGAAAACCTAATTCGTAGCCAGCCGGCGCGTTCTTCTCCGCTGGGCAGTTCGTTTATAAACGGCCCCTGCAAAGAAAAAATCTTATTCACAACGCGCTTGGTGCGCGGGGCGGAGTTATTCACAAGCTCCAGCTCCGGCTTGGGTTAGCTGGCCTCCGACCGAAGCTTGCTGAATAACTCCGGACTACCTATACGAAAAACCTCGGCGCGCTTAGTAGGTACGCCCTTTCGTTATGCTTTCCGATGCGCCGGGTTTGAGCCATTTC
>DATNLB010000517.1:0-8289 GCA_035603095.1 Candidatus Acidiferrales bacterium | reverse complement strand
TGCGCACCAACTCGGTCGCGAAGATTTCGCGCTCGTTGGAGCGCTCCTTGTCGTCTTCTTCGGAACCTGTCGAAGCCGCAAACGAAGCAAAATCGTGCGTGCCGACGAAGCGGGCCGCCGCGTCGCGCATGGCGTCTTCGTCGAGCGGAAAAGGATAGTGGAGCACGTAACGCCAGACCATCGGCGGCACTACTTTCCCGCGATACAGCCGGTAGCGGTAGGTTTTGCCGCGCGCCGACCAGCGCGCATTGAAATCCGGGCCGACCTCCTCGGCGCCGGCGATTCGAATCGCCGGCGGAAGCAGCGCGTTCAAGGCGCGTTGAAATTCCTGCGCCGACAATGGCGACTGCGTTCGAAAACTCCCGACTTGGCCAAGCGCGTGAACGCCGGCGTCGGTGCGCCCGGCAGCATGCAAAACGACGTTCTCCTGCGTCAGGCGACGGAGCACTCCCACAATTTCTCCCTGAATGGTGGGCTTGTTGGCTTGAGTCTGCCAGCCGTGAAAATCGGTGCCGTCGTACGCGATGGTGAGCTTGAAATAGCGCATGGAAAGCAAGGTATCAGTTTCAGCGATCCGTCTTCAGAAGAGGGACGAGATTTGGCAAGGTTTTAATTGGCCCTATTGAGCGGTGCGGACAAAGCGGCTTCCGGGCTTCACGGCGACGCTGCCGCCGCGGCAAAGCGGGCAGTCTTCTTCTTCGTAGCTGGCAATGGGCAGTTGGATCAGCGACTGCGCTTCGACTTCGAAGTCGATCTTTCCGCCGCTCCGGTCGATCAGCGCACCGGCAGCAACGACGCGGGCACCGGCCTCTTCCACGACGCGAATGGCTTCTTGTGTCGAGCCCCCCGTAGTCCACACGTCTTCAACGACGAGAACATGCTGGTCTGGAACCAGCGAGAACCCGCGCCGCAGCGTCATCATGCCACTGGCATCGCGCTCCACAAAAAGTGCAGGCGTTCCACCGCCGAGCGAGCTCTTAGGTTCCGGCAGCGCCCGAGCGACTTCCTGCCCGATAATGAGCCCGCCCATGGCTGGCGAGACGACCGCCTCGATCCTGCTATCCGAAAAGAGCGCCGCCAGCGCCTGCCCCAGCTTCTCCGCGAACCGCGGATATTGCAGGACAAGCGCACATTGGACGTAGGTTCCGCTGTGCAACCCACTGGACAACTCAAAATGCCCATGGCGGATGGCGCCCGCCGTCTCGAACAGTTTCAGCAATTCTTCGCGTTTCAGCATTCGGCCCAGCTAACCGCTGGCAACTCCTAGGCGTCGAAATGTCAGCAGCCTAGCCGCCGCCCTCTGCGTTGTCAAGGAAGAGGGCCCCTGCTAGACTGCTTTCTTCGCGCGGTCGGCGCGGTGCAGCCCTCCGGATGGAAAGTTGACCGTGCCCGGCGGGTGGCCGCAAAACTGTCAGATTTCAGTCTTGACCTCAAAACGGTCAACTTCTTGAAACAAATTCCATTCTGCGAACGTTTTACAGAGTTGAGTACATATAAATTAAGCCCCTTGGGGGATGAATCTTGAGGGTAAGGAGCACTATGAAGACGCTGTATGCTCGACCGCTGTTGGCCGCCATACTGGCCGTAACGCTCGTGGGAGGGCCCATTTCCCCGGCCTTCGGGCAGGAAGCGCCGCAAACTCCTCAAGCAGCGCCCGCCAAGACGGCCACGCCAATTGTGCCGGTCGCTCTCGGCTTGGCGAAGCACAACTATACCCGTGGGCCCAAGTTTTTTCCGAATCTCCTCGCCCCTTACAGTCCGATCCGTATCGAAGCACCAGGCCTCACCAATTCGCCCCGAATCGACCAGCTCATCCATGAGGGAAAGCTGGAGTTGAGCATGCAGGAAGCGGTGGAATTGGCGCTGGAAAACAGTATGGACATCGTGGTGCAGCGGTATAATCCATGGTTTGCGGACACCGGCATCTTGAAAGCAGACGCAGGCGGTTTCGGCGGAGTCACTCCCGGCGCTGTGTTTGGCGGGTCGACGGCAAATAACCCGCTCTTTAATTTTGACCCGCAAGTCGTTACCTCGATCTCAGTTGATTCACGCGTTTCACCAGTTAATAACCCGATTACGTCGGGCACCGGCGTCAGTACGACATCAAGCGCCGTTCCGCCGGCCCTGAAGAGCCATACCACAATCTACAACACCCAGTTGACTCAGGGCCTGCAAACGGGCACGAGCCTTTTCCTGGCCTGGGACAATACCAGGTCGTCGAATACGTCTACCTTTCAGCTTTTTAACCCGGCGGTGCAGTCCACCATTTTCGTAGGCTTCCAGCAGCAGTTGCTGAACGGTTTTGGACGCTCTGTGAACACTCGAAACATCCGCATCGCCAAGAACAACCGCAAAATCGCGGATTGGGCCTTTACGCAGCAGGCAATCACCACGGTCACGAACACGATCACCGCCTACTGGGAATTGGTGTTTGCGCGCGAGAACGTCAAAGTTCAAGAGCAGGCCGTAACCGTCGCCCAAAAGCTCTACAACGACAACAAAAAACAATTGGAAATCGGCACGATGGCGCCGCTCGACGTGACGCGCGCCGAATCCGAACTCGCTACGGACCGCCAGAACCTGATCGTGGCGCAAACCGTGCACCTTCAGAATCAGCAGATCTTGAAGAATGCCATAAGCAAAGACCCTCTTGCGCCCAACCTCCTCAACGTCGAGATTATTCCGACGGAACTACCGTCACGGCCAGAAGCCATTGAAGCCCCGTCGTTTGAAGAGGCCGCCAAGGAAGCATTTGCAAAGAGGCCGGAATTACAGGAAGAAGCGCTCAACTTATTGAATGGAGAGATCGACCTGAAGGCAACGCGTAACGCGTTGCTGCCGACCGCGTTGTTACAGGCACAGTACGGCACAGTCGGCCTGTCCGGGAATTCATTGAACGCCACATCCGCGATTGTCCCGGGGGCGGCGGTTATCGGTCCCAACGGCCAGGCTGTCGAGGGCATTGATCCTGCCACTGGGCTGCCCGTTTCCATCTTCCTGCCGACTCAACGCACAACGGTAACCGGTGCAAACACCAACGGATTCGGTGGGGCATTGAGCCAGGTCTTTCACAACCAATTTCCCGATTACAATGTCCAGCTTACCGTCACTATTCCGATCCGCAACCGTTCGGCGCAGTCGGATAACCAGCGCGCCATTCTTACGCAGCATCAACTCGAAGCCCAGTTGCAGCAATTGAAAAACGCCGCCCTGCTTGACGTCCGCAATACTTACATCGCGCTCACCCAGGACCGCGCCCAGGTCGATGCCGCCAGCAAGGCGCGCGAACTGCAGCAGCAGACGTTTGATGCCGAGCAAAAGAAATACCAGCTCGGCGCATCGACCGTATACCTCGTCATTCAGACGCAACGCGACCTAATCAACGCGCAGGGTACGGAACTGCGCGCGTTGGCCAATCTCGAGGAAGCCAAGGCCAACTACGAGCGCGCTGTCGGGCGCACTCTCGAAGTCAACAAAGTCACCATCGCCGATGCCAAGAGTGGCGAAGCCGAACGCGAGACGCTCATTCCCGGCACCCTGCACGGACAAGTTGTAGGCACCGAGAAACTTTCCTTTAACTCAGGCCAAAAGTAGTTCTCGCAGGCACCTCTTCCCCACGGCCCGGGCGCTCTCGTCCGGGCCGTTTTTTTTGGCTCTGGGGTGTTCCATCTAGTTCCCTCTTCCCTGCACCGAACCCACGGCGCTCTTGCCCCTTCCGGGCCTTTCGCATAGCATTAAACTTGGTTATGTTGCGATTCGTTTTTTCGAATCCCTGCCGGGGGCGATGAGTATGAGCGAACGATCCAAAGGCACCACGCAAGCCGCCCCTCCGTTGGAAACCTCATCAACGGATCGAAAACCCTCACCAAAAGAACAGGCCTGGGAGAAAAACACGCTCCAGCCGGCGCTGGAAAAAGGCCCCGAGCGCCAGGCTGAATTCACCACCATTTCCGCGTATCCGATTCGCAGGCTGTATACCCAAGCAGATTTGCCCAACTGGGACCCCCAGCACGATCTCGGCTTCCCTGGCGAGCCTCCTTACACCCGTGGAATTCATCCCTCCATGCACCGCAGCCGGCTCTGGACCATGCGGCAGTTCGCGGGCTTTGGAACGGCCGAGGACACCAACCAGCGCTTCCGCTATCTCCTCGCGCAGGGCCAGACCGGCCTCTCCACGGCCTTCGACCTGCCCACTCTGATGGGCTACGACTCCGATCACGCGCTCTCGGAAGGAGAAGTCGGCAAGTGTGGAGTGGCCATCAGTTCACTCGCCGACATGGAAGTGCTCTTCGATAAAATTCCGCTGGCGAATGTCACGACGTCCATGACGATCAATTCGCCGGCCGCGATCATTTGGGCGATGTATCTGGCCGTCGCGGAAAAGCAGGGCGCGGATTGGAAGAAACTTTCCGGCACGCTCCAGAACGACATCTTGAAGGAATACATAGCGCAGAAGGAATACATCTACCCGCCGGAGCCTTCGATGCGGCTGGTAATCGACACGTTCGAATTCGCCGTCAAGAACACACCGAAGTTCAATCCCATTTCGATAAGCGGCTATCACATCCGCGAGGCCGGCTCGACGGCGATTCAAGAACTGGCATTTACCCTGCGCGATGGCATGGAATACGTGGAATGGGGAATGCGCCGTGGCCTCGACGTCGATCAATTCGTGCCGCAGCTCTCCTTTTTCTTCAACGCGCACAATGATTTCTTCGAGGAGATCGCCAAGTACCGCGCGGCCCGCCGCATCTGGCACCAGGCCATGGTCGAGCGCTACAAATCAAAGAATCCGCGGTCGTGGGCGCTGCGTTTTCATACGCAGACCGCCGGGTGCTCTTTGACGGCGCAACAGCCCTACAACAACGTTGTTCGCACCGCGATTCAGGCCCTCGCCGCGGTGCTCGGCGGAACACAATCACTTCACACAAATTCGCTCGATGAAGCCTGGGCGCTGCCGACGGAGTTCGCAGCGACCATCGCCCTGCGTACGCAGCAGATTATCGCCCACGAGACCGGCGTGACCAACACCGTCGATCCGCTCGGCGGCTCCTACTTCGTCGAAACTCTCACCAACGAAATCGAGCGAGGCGCGTGGGAATACATCGAGAGAATCGACGCCATGGGCGGCATGGTCGCGGCCATCGAGCGCAGTTATCCCCAACGGGAAATTGCCGAGGCCTCCTACCGTTACCAGGTGGCCGTAGATAAAAAGGAAAAGATCATAGTGGGCGTGAATGATTTCGCATCCGAAGAGAAGCCCTTGGACGTTCTGCAAATTGACGAGACGGTGGCGCACCGCCAAGCCGAGCGGTTGAGCAAGCTCCGCGCCGATCGCTCCAAGGCCGAGGTAGATCGCCGCCTCAGTTCCCTCCGCGCCGCGGCCAAGGGAAAAGACAACCTCATGCCGTTCATCTACGATGCCGTGAAATCCTACGCCACCCTCGGCGAAATCTGCGACGCCCTCCGCGACGTCTTCGGCACCTACGAAGAAGTCGCCATTACCTAAAAGAGGCGAACTTGCCCCGCAGTTGATGCACAGCCGGGGCAGACGAGCTTTAATGGGATTCGAGGTGCCAGTCTATGTCGCTTCTAAGAAAATATCTTGGCTTGATCGTCGGTCTGGCTGTTGTTGCGTTGATCGTGATCGTCTGGCAGGAGACCGCGAAAATTACCGGAGACGCCTCCGCCCCATCTTCCACGGCAGCCGCTGTCCCGCTATCGGCAGCGCACGTCACCCTCTATAAGGTGACGGAAGAGCAACAGCAACGCTTGTCCGCCGCGCTGGCCAATTTACAGCAGCAAAACCAGCAGGAAAGAGACTCCAACGCTCGCGTTTTCTCCGCCGAGAGCGCGGATAATTCGGTTCGCTCGACTTTGGCAGGTTACAATAATCTCTCGGACACTAAACACTGTTTTGCCGTCGAAAAAGTCGTGGATGAAATTCGCAAATCCGCGGTCCGCAAGGAGGCTACCGACAGCCAGGGCCGCTTTGGATTCCGGGCCTTGCCAGGGCACTATGTCCTGGAGATTGTCAGCCAGGACAGCGGCCAATACGTAGTTTTCGTCGAACAAGTCGAACCAAAGTGGCACACTCATTTCAAGCTTACTGAGCCGACCTGCCTCTACAGCCTGACAAACTGACAAGCTCTGTTTTCAACCTTAAGGCATACTAATACCAGCCTATGATGCAAAAAAAGATTCGTGTGCTGATCGCCAAGCCGGGGCTGGATGGCCATGACCGCGGCGCGAAAATAATCGCCCGGGCCTTGCGCGATGCCGGCATGGAAGTCGTTTACACCGGCTTGCGCCAGACCCCGGAAATGATCGCCTCCGCCGCCGTGCAAGAAGACGTCGACGTCATCGGCCTCTCCATCCTCTCCGGCGCCCACAACACCATCTGCCCCCAGCTCATGAAACTCCTCCACGACAAAGGCATGAACGACGTCACCGTTCTCGTCGGCGGCATTATCCCGGAAGCCGATATTCCCGCACTGAAAAAATCCGGTATCGCCGAAATATTCCTCCCGGGCACCTCCACCCAAGACATCGTGGATTTCATCCACAAGCGCGTTCCGCTCTCTTAGACCGCATCCCCAACTCAAAAGCGCGCATTCTGAAAACGATTTTCGCCTCCGGTGTCATCCTGAGCGCAGCGAAGGATCTCAACCTATCCCCAGTTCGTCCTGAACGTAGCTGACCGCGTCGTCACCACTTCCTCCCGTCTTTTTCCCGCTGCTGGTATCTCTGCCGCACGGCTCGATGAATCAGCTTCCATTGCTCTTTTTCCTCCTGCCGCGCCTCGGGATCCATTTTCCGCCGAAGAAATTCCTGTTCGCGCAAAAGCTTTCGCCGGTTTTCGATCCGCGCCGCATCCAGTGTTCCCGCGCTCAGCGCCGCCAGGACCGCGCATCCCGGCTCCGCTTCATGACGGCAATCGCCGAATCGGCACTGTGCCGCCAGCGAATCGATATCCGCAAATGCTTGCGCCACGCCGTACTCCGCGTCCCACAGTTGCATTTCGCGCAACCCCGGCGTGTCCATCAACAGCGCGCCGCCCGGCAATGCAAACAGTTCTCTCGTGGTGGTGGTGTGCCGCCCGCGGCTATCACTCTCGCGAACCGGCTGCACTTCCTGAACAGTCTGCCCAAGCAGCCGGTTCGCAATTGTGGATTTGCCCACTCCGGAAGAGCCCAGCAGTACCAACGTGTGCCCCGGTCTGAGAAACTCCTCCAGCTCATCAAATCCTTGTCCCGTAATCGCGCTAACCACGCAGACTGCCGTGCCTATTGCGGCGCGTTCCATCTCGGCGGCCTTCCCGAGCGCCTCCTCGCAAGCGTCGGCTTTGTTCAAGACGATCACCGGCCTCGCCCCGGACTCCCAGCACTGCGCGAGATACCGTTCCACGCGCCTCGGATTGAAATCGCCATCCAAGGCGGACACCAGCAACGCCGTGTCCACGTTCGCCGCGATCACCTGTTCTTCCATTCTCTTTCCCGGCGATTTGCGAACGAATTTGCTCCGCCTCGGCAAAACCTCGCGGATCAACGCTGTCGTGTCTGCGCCATGGAGTTCAGCCACCACCCAATCGCCGACTGCCGGCCAGTCTGCTCCTTCGTCCGCGGCAAGACGCAGCTTGCCGCTGGCTTCAGCCCGGCATTCGCCGACCTCTCCCGCGACGCGCCAGAATTTTCGCTGCTGTGCAACCACGCGCGCTGGTACCGCTTCTTTCCAGTCTCCGCCGCGCCAAAACGCTTCAAAGTACGTATTCCATCCCCATCCTTCAAGAGATCCAGTCATAGACACGGATAAATCCTCCCGCAGCCATGGCGCAACACACGGCTGCCGCTAGTGCCAAAATCAAAACAACATTAGGTTCTAGTGGATTTGAATTGCGGGAGGGGGCGACGCGGTTAGTTTATACAATCCGCGGAGACACACCCGCCGCGAGAACTTTGCTAGTGGTTCGCACAGGCGCCTCCGTGGTTGAAATGAAGGTTCCTGCGATTGCGCGGGAACCTTCTCAATCAAATCTTAGCGACGGGCTCAGTCCGAGTCAACACTCGAAACACACTCGAAACATACTGGATCAGTGAACGACCTTCCCGTCCGTATCCCGAATCTCGACCTTACCCAGATTGAGCTTCTTTATGTCCTCTTCGATCTTCGCGCGGTCGCCTACCGCAAGCACGATCACCTTGTCCGGCAGAATGTATTTCTGCGCCATCGCTTGCGCTTGCGCGACTGTCACCGCATTAATGCGATCCGGCAGCGTCGAAAAATAATCCA
>DATNLB010000713.1:0-5153 GCA_035603095.1 Candidatus Acidiferrales bacterium | reverse complement strand
CAGCCCCGCCGTGACCAGGACAAGCGAAAGGAGAAACTTGGTGCGCAATCGCAAGTTGGTTCCGCGCTTCAAAATCCTTTGGATGGTGCCGACCAGGCTAGTTACACCCGATCTCAGTGGCAGTTTCATTGGGGTGCAAATCTAACATTCAGGCTCGGGGAAAGCGAATGGAACTGCAGTACCGGGTGGCAAGGACTCCAGGGGTAGACGGATAGTGGCAGTCGGGGAGTTTAAGCAAGGGCAGGGCCATTCAGGGGCCGTGTCCGGACGATCAATGTGCAGGGATTCCAGTATGGCAACAACGACCTAAGTGATTCATTCCGCACCAGTTAAATGGAGTTTTTCCATAGCACCTAGCCCCGTACGGTTCAAACTTCCGGCTAGGCGCTAATTTAGGCGATGCCTTATAGGAAATGAGCCCCTCGTGCAAAGATCACCCACTGGCGATCCTGCAAGCCAGCGGCGGTCATAACCGGGCAGGGAATTACTTTGAATTGAGCGCGGCGATCACGGCGTCCGCGAATTCCTCTGTGCCGGCTTTGCCGCCGACGTCCCGGGTGGTGTGTTTTGCGTCCCGGTAGACCTTTTCGAGGGCATTCTGGATCCGCTCCGCTGCCGTCCGTTCGCCGAGGTGGTCGAGCATAAGGATGCTGCTCATCAGCAGGGCAGTAGGATTGGCGAAGCCCTTGCCCGCGATGTCGGGCGCGGTACCGTGCACAGCCTCGAACATCGCGCATTCATCCCCGATGTTGGCGCTAGGAACTACGCCCAGGCCGCCGACGAGGCCCGCAGCCAGGTCGCTCATCACATCGCCATAAAGATTCGGCAGCAAGAGCATGTCAAATTGCTGGGGATCCATCACCATCTGCATGCAGGCGTTATCGACGATGAGTTCTTTGTATTCGATTTGGGGAAATTGCGCTGCCACCGCCCGGACCGATCTCAGGAACAAGCCGTCCGAGAGCTTCATAATGTTGGCTTTGTGAATGGCATGAATCTTTTTTCGGCCGTGGCGTTCCGCATATTCAAAGGCAAATTTCGCGATCCGCGTGGAGGCTCGCTCTGTGATGATTTTGAGGCTCTCCACTACGCCCGGGACGACTTCGTGCTCGAGGCCGGAATACAAATCCTCAGTGTTTTCCCGCACCAGAGTCAGGTTCACGCCTTGAAAATGCGATTTAACGCCCGGCATGTTTTTCACAGGACGCAAATTGGCATACAAATCGAGGGTTTTGCGCAGTGCCACGTTCACGCTGGGGGCGCCGCCGGCGATGGCCGTGGCCATAGGGCCCTTCAGCGCAACGCGGTTCCTGCGCACGGACTCCACAGCCGCCTGGTTGACCGTCTTTTCCTGGTTGGAGGAGCTGTCGGAGCGACCAGCGATCTCTTCCCAATCGATCTGCACGCCCGTGGCTTCCAGGACGCGGCGCGTTGCAGAGGCCACTTCGGGTCCGATTCCCTCGCCGGGGATGAGGGTAACTCTATGTCTAGTCATTGCATCTTATTGTATGCGAAGCATCCAGGCTTGTCGAAATGCGGTAATACCAGGGGTTTCATGACAGGAACATGGGCTTGCGCAGCAGCGCGAGAGTTCTGGTATAATGTAGATGTTGATAGCCTCGCGGGTACGCCCGCGAGCGGAGGCCAAGAGAATTTATGATCAATTTAACGCCCGTTGCGAGTACCAAGGTCAAGGAAATCATGAGCATGCAGAGCCCAGTGCCGACTGCTCTCCGTGTGGCCGTGGTTGGTGGCGGCTGCTCCGGTTTCCAGTACCACATGGCATTTGAAAACCAGACCAGCGATGCGGACCAGGTCTTTGAATTCGATGGGCTGAAGGTCGCGGTCGACCAAATGAGTTCCATGTATCTGGACGGGATTGAGATCGACTACATCGAGACGCTCGAAGGTGCTGGATTCAAGTTCAACAATCCCAATGTAAAGAGCACCTGCGGCTGTGGCAGCTCTTTTAGCGTCTAATTCCGTGTAGGGAAGCGCTCCGCGCGCTTTCAGAACCTTTCTTCGGGCTCCTGAGCGGTACGTTCAGGAGCCTTTTTTATGCCCTCTAGCCAATCCGACTGGGACGCCAAGCACAGGGTCGCCGCCGAGACGCCTCCCTCCGAGCCCGCGAGTATCGTCCGCGAACTCTTGCCGCTCCTGCCGGCGGGTCCGGCGCTGGATATCGCCTGCGGCACGGGAAGACATTCGCTGCTGCTTGCCGCGCGCGGCCAGCATGTCACGGCAGTGGATTTTTCCAGCGTTGCTCTAGATGTTTTGGAAACTCGCGCACATGGCATGCGCGCTCGTGTGCGCCGCAGCAAAAGCCTCCATGAAATCGAGCGGCCTTTGCACGGCGGACTCGAGCTGACGCAGGAGGATCTTGAGCGGACCAAGCTCCCGGAGCGCCGCTACGATCTGATTCTGTGCGTTCAATATCTGCAGAGATCGCTCTTTTCACAGATGGCGCGTGCCCTTCGTCCGGATGGTGTCGTGCTGTTTGAGACATACACGCGCGCGCAACTGGAGTTTGCTGTTGGCCCGCGGAATCCCGTCTACCTCCTCGAAACCGGCGAGCTCCGAGAAGCGTTTCCGGAGCTTTGCGTGGTGTTTTACCGGGAACTGCGCGCCGGGCAGGGAATCGCCAGCCTGGTCGCGAAAAAGCAGGGCATGCAGAGGTGAAGACAAATTGCCGGTGAACGAGTCAAATTGCGAGGCGGCAATGTTTGCAATCTTCGGGTTCCATCCGTATCCTAAAGTCCGGGCATGAAAATAGCGCTCGCGCAGTTCAATCCCACCGTTGGCGACTTCGCAGGGAATGCCGCTCGCATCCTGAGCTTGGCGGGGCAAGCCAAGCAGCGAGGCGCGGACCTTGCTGTTTTTACCGAACTTTGCCTCTGCGGTTATCCTCCCCAGGATCTCCTGGAGCGCCCGGCTTTTCTGGACCGGAACATTGACGAACTGAAAGAGCTTGCGTCCAAAATTCCGGTGACGAGCCTGGTCGGCTACGCCGGGCGAGTCAAGAGCGGCACGGGCAAGTCCGTGGCCAACAAAGCGGCGCTACTGTGCGGGGGGCGGGTCGTCTTTGAGCAGAGCAAGATGTTGCTGCCGACCTACGATGTGTTCGACGAGTCGCGGTACTTTCAGCCCGCCGATAAGCAAGTGGTCTACAGCTTCAAGGACGAAAAACTCGGCATCACCATTTGCGAAGACGTGTGGAACGACCCGAATTTCTGGCCTACGCGCCGGTACGAGCGCGATCCGGTAGTGGAACTTACCAAGCAGGGAATCAGCGTCCTGCTGAATATTTCGGCTTCGCCCTACACGATCGACAAAAGAAATCTACGCATCGAGATGCTGCGCGCCATCGCGATGAAGCGGCTGCGTCCGGTGGTCTACGTCAATCAAGTTGGCGGCGACGACAATCTGATTTTTGACGGTGCGAGCATGGCGATTACCCCCGACGGGCGTGTGGCCGCGCAAGCGCTGGCATTCAAAGAGGATCTCGTCCTCTTTGACACGGTCACAGGCGTGGGCGAGATTCACGAACAGCCACCGACCGAGATCGCCTATGCCTACGAGGCGTTGCTGACCGGCACGGCGGACTACGTGAGCAAATGCGGGTTTAAGAAGGTTCTCGTCGGCCTGAGCGGCGGAATTGATTCTGCCGTGGTTGCATCGATTGCCGTGGACGCACTGGGGGCCGAAAACGTCCTCGGCGTTTCCATGCCCGGACCTTTTTCTTCGGCAGGCAGCAAGAGCGACGCGGCCACTTTGGCGAAGAATCTTGGCATCCGGTTCATCACCTTGCCGATTACGGATGTTTTCGAAGAATACAAGAAAGCGCTGGCGCCCGCGTTCGGCGGCCGGCCCGTTGATGTGACAGAAGAAAATATTCAAGCGCGCGTTCGTGGAAACTACCTGATGGCGATCTCCAACAAGTTTGGATCGATGGTTCTCAGCACCGGTAACAAATCAGAACTCGCGGTCGGATACTGCACGCTTTACGGAGACATGGCTGGAGGTCTTGCCGTCATCTCCGATGTGCCGAAATTGATGGTGTATGAGCTGGCGCGCTGGATCAACCGCGACAGGGAACTGATCCCCCGGTCGACTATCGAGAAGGCACCCTCGGCCGAGTTGCGTCCCGACCAGAAGGACGAAGACAGCCTGCCCCCTTACGACGTCCTTGACCGGATTCTCAAGGCCTATATCGAAGACTTGCGGAGCCCCCAGGAGATTGCCGATCATTACGGTTTCGATCTAAAACTGGTGCGCGACATCGCGCTCCTAGTCGATCGCAATGAGTACAAACGCAAGCAGGCTGCGCCCGGCTTGAAGATCACCTCTCGCGCCTTCGGCTTTGGCAGGCCATTCCCGATCGCTCAGAAGTTCATCCCTTAAATCCATGAGGTCCTCGTGAAAACAGCACTGCGCCTTTCATTAATCCTTTTCTCCGGCACGCTTGCCTGCGGCGCGCGAGCGCAGCAAGCCAAACCGGCAACGGCACCATCGGCGCCGGCTGCGCCATCGCCAACGCAGAGGAATATCGAGGCATATCTTCGGCATCTGTATGCTTTTGGCCCGGATGTGCTGCTGGTGGTCGGGACTCCCAGAGAATCACCCGTCGAAGGCCTGCTCGAAACCACTATCGATCTCACCATTGGGGAAAATAAACAAACGGTCAAATTTTACTTAAGCAGGGACGGCAAGTACCTCTTTCGGGGTGATTTGTCGGACATGACGAAGGATCCCCTCGCGGAGAGCCGGGCACAGATTCAGATGAAAGATGCTCCTTCGATGGGCGACACCAAGGCCGCAGTCACAATTGTCGAATACTCGGACTTTGAATGCCCCGTATGCCGCAGCCTTCACGATGTATTGCGCGGCATGCTTCCAAACTATGCGGGCAAAGTGCGGCTGGTCTTCAAGGACTTTCCGCTCGAGCAGCTTCATCCGTGGGCGCGAACGGCAGCTATCGCCGGCCGTTGCGCCTACCAGCAGGACCCCCAGGCTTTTTGGAAGATGTATGACTTCATCTACGACAATCAGGAAATCATTTCGGCGGCGAACGCCTGGACGAAAATGACGGACTACGCCGGACAGTCCGGGCTGGACGCCGATGCGTTCAAGGCGTGTATGGCCGGCCCGGAAGC
>DATNLB010000239.1:0-2051 GCA_035603095.1 Candidatus Acidiferrales bacterium | reverse complement strand
AACCGGAGCGACGGTAGTTCTCACGCCGCGAAGAGCCATAACTGATCAAGCCCCCGGCGCTGGTGAGGTCGGAGTCGGTCGAAACGACAGGAATCCGGTGTTGTAGTTGCAGCGCTGCGATACGCATCCCCAAATCCAGGGTAGCGGCATCGGGTATGACCAGGACCGCGTCGGGTCGTTGCACGGCGATCGCATCGAAGGCAGTGTCCAACTCGCCCGGCGTCTTTACCGAGAAATCTTGGACTTTGATAGCAAGGGGGCTGGCCTCAACACGCACCTTATCCAAGAAAACCGCGTTCGAGGGGTTTGCTGGATTGAACAAGACCGCAATTGCGGTCGCATTCGGAAGCACGGTATGCAGAAATTCCAGCAGCTTCGGTGTCACGTCCTGGTTCAGTGTGGCTACGCCGGTCGTGTTGGCTCCGGGTCGCGCCAAACTTGCCACCAGACCGCTACCTGCCGGGTCATTGATGTTTGCCAGGACGATCGGGATAATGGAGGTGGCGCGCTGCGCCGCGCGGCCTGCGGCGATCGTGGTGACTATGATGACGCGAGCGCCCTGTTCAGTTAGTTCGCGCGCATATGCGGCGAAGCGTTCGTAGTGTCCCTCCGCCCAGCGCGGTTCGAGCACAAAGTCTTTGCCCTCGACCAATCCATTTTCGCGCAAGCCTTGCCTTACCGCTTCTATGAGCGGCAGGCTCGTGTCAGCGGCACCGGCGCCCATGAAGCCAATGCTCGAAGGCTTTTGCTGCGCGCTGAGCGGCAGCGGCCAAAGAACAGGCGATGCGGCTGCCGCCCCGCCGACCAGCATAATGAACTCGCGTCGCTTCATCACTAGTCCCGCCCCGGATGTTCTCAACCGGAGCGTTAGCAAATTTTCAGCACAAGTCCAAGCGGTCGGATGTCCGAAGTGGGTGTGCGCCGTGACAAGGCGGCGCTTTCCAGTGGGTGCAAGTCCCACCCGGCAATCGCTCCAGCCGGAAGCAGCCGGAGCAGCTATGGAGGTGACGAAATAGCTGAAGCCTTCGGAATGCGTGTCACGAATTGGTGACAGCGCGAGTGTGCAGGCCGTAACGCGAGTGAACGCCGAGCAAGCCTCGAAAAGGACGATGCGCAGGCCGACCCGACAACCCTTTCGGGGAAGGCTGATACGGCTGGGTGAATGAGCGAAGTAACAGGCCCAGCCGCTGCGCCGGGGTAGGGGCGACAGCATGCACACAAGGAAAGCGTACGCAACACGGGAGACCCCAAGGCGTGGTCAGGGATGACCAACCGGACGCCCGTGAGGGACAGGCTGGGCGCCGTGGGGAGTCGGAGAGGTTCATTGTACCGCTGAAGCCGGGTAATGCCGGTGGAGGGACGGGACCTCAGTTCAAGACGAACGCAACACGTAGTGAGGGACCTGGAGATTGGGTAACCTATCAACTCCGAAGAGTGTTCAGAAACTGCAGAAGGCGTTGCACGCGAAAGCGAAGGCAGAAGCCGGCTATCGCTTCTACGCCCTGTACGACAAGATCAGCCGCGAGGACATCCTGGCGCATGCCTATGCCCAGTGCCGCTCCAATAAGTGCGCACCGGGTGTGGATGGTCAGGACTTCGCGGATATCGAGGCGTATGGGGTGCAGCGGTGGCTCGGCGAACTGGCGCTTGCTATCAGGCAGGAGACTTACCGACCGGCTCCCATCAGAAGAGTGTTCATACCGAAGGTCAACGGCAAGCTCAGGCCGCTGGGCATCTCGACCTTGCGGGATCGGGTCTGCATGACAGCAGCGATGCTGGTGCTGGAACCGATCTTCGAAGCCGACCTTCCACCAGAGCAGTACGCCTACCGCCCCGGGCGAAACGCCCAACAGGCGGTGGTCGAAGTGGAAGGGCTGTTATACCGAGGCCACCCGGAAGTCGTTGACGCTGACCTCGCGGACTACTTCGGAAGCATCCCCCATGCCGAGCTAGTGAAGTCGGTAACGCGCCGGATTGTTGATCGGCGCGTGCTGCATCTGATCAAGATGTGGCTGGAATGCCCCGTGGAAGAAACCGACGATCGAGGAAGG
>DATNLB010000494.1:0-4422 GCA_035603095.1 Candidatus Acidiferrales bacterium | reverse complement strand
CCGAATGAGGCTGCGTGGGAAGAGAGCGTGCAAGCGTTCCAGCGCGATCTCCAGGAAATGATCAAGCTGGTGAAAAACCCGAAAACCGATTTGTGCGCGGCGATTCCCCACGGGGACGGCCAGACGATTCTGCGCGAAGCGCTCGTGCTGGCCGATCACAACTCCTATCACCTGGGACAGCTGATCGATTTGCGGCGTGCGCTGGGCACCTGGCCGGAATCTTAAGCACTCGTGAATCGCGGGTAAGGCTGGAGAAGCGGGAATTTACGTCAGTAGGGCGTCTTGTTTGCCTGTTGCTTCCAGGCCGAAAAAATAGCGAGCGAATCGTCGCGGAGAAGCTGCGCCATGGGGATGCGCCGTCCGGTGGGCGCGATCCTCAGCTCGTCATAGATGAAGGCATCGTCGAAACCAGCGCCTGCGGCATCGGCGGCGGTTGCGGCGTAGAAAATTCGCGCGGGGCGCGCCCAGTAAATCGCGCCAAGGCACATGGGGCAAGGCTCGCACGTCGTATAAAGATCGCAGCCGCGGAGTTGAAAATCGGCGAGAACGCGGCAGGCTTCGCGAATGGCCACGACTTCCGCATGCGCGGTTGGATCGTTGGTAAGAGTGACTCGGTTCGTGCCTTCGGCAATGATGCGGTCTTCTTTGACAATCAGAGCAGCGAACGGGCCGCCGCTTCCCGAGCGGACATTTTCGAGCGCCAGCGCGATGGCGCGTTTCATGAAGTCTGGGGACATGATTTGTTGTTCTACCGTGTTTCAGATTGTACTGTCCGGCCGAAATTCGCAACGCAGCATTTTTCCAATGGGCGGAATCACTTAACCCTCGGACCAGCGGCTCGGCATGCTTTGCGGCCGCCGGACTTGCAAGAAAACGGATTGGCGGTAGGATGGAGCATTGCATTACGCGGTTTTGCGACTATTTTCGTCCAGTAGCGGAGCGAGGGCGCATGATTCATATCGACAATATTTCCAATCGCGATCGTGAAGTCCTGACCGGCCGGCGCGGCTTCCTCAAAGGCGTGCTCGGAGCGGGAGCGTTTGTTCTGAGCGTTCGGCTGATGCCGGAGCAGATGTTTGCTGCATCTGCAAATGCCGGCCCCTCGGATGTCATGACCAAAGCGCCGTTGCGGCCTAATGTGTACCTGGCGATCGATACGGATGGAACCGCCTACATCATCGCGCATCGCTCGGAGATGGGAAGCGGAAGCCGGACGGCGCTGCCGCGCATCGTGGCGGATGAACTGGATGCGGACTGGGCGCGCGTGAAGATTGTGCAGGCAACCGGTGACGAAAAATACGGCGATCAGGATACGGATGGATCGCATTCCGTGCGGAGTTTCTTCGATGTTTTGCGGGAGTCCGGCGCAACCGCGCGGCTGATGCTGGTAAGAGCGGCGGCGGCGCAATGGGGCGTGCCGCCAACAGAATGCTCCACCAATTTGCATACGGTGGTGCACAAAGCGTCTGGAAAAAAACTGGGTTACGGAGAGCTGGCGGCGGCAGCGGCGAAACTGGACGTTCCGAAAAAGGAAGACGTAAAGCTGAAGCCGCGAAGCGAGTGGCGCTACATCGGAAAAGGCATCACGAGCTACGACCTCAAGGACATGTGTACCGGCAAAGCGGCGTACGGGCAGGATACGCACATGGAAGGAATGCTGTATGCGAGCGTGGCGCGTCCACCGGTCTTCGGCAGCAGTGTGAAGTCGGTTGATAACAAGGCGGCGCTAAGCGTCGTTGGCGTGAAGCAGACGGAAACGATCGAGGCCTTCAAACCGCCAATCGGCTTTCAGGCGCTCGGCGGCGTGGCGGTACTGGCGGATAACACCTGGGCGGCGATGCAAGGCAAAAAGAAACTGAAGATAGATTGGGAAAAGAGCCCGCACAGCGCTTGGAACTCGGACGCTTATAAGAAAGAGTTGCAGGAAACGGCCCGCAAGCCGGGGAAGGTGGTGCGCGAGAACGGCAATGTGGATGAGGCTTTCGCGAAGGGCGGAAAAATCGTCGAGGCGGAGTACTACGCCCCTTTGCTAGCGCACGCCTCGATGGAGCCGCCAGCCGCGTTGGCGGTCTATCGCGACGGAAAAGTGGAAGCATGGGCGGCGACGCAGAATCCGCAGGGTGCGCGCGATGCCATCGCGCAGGCCGTCGGACTGAAGAAGGAAGATGTGACGGTGAACGTGACGCTGCTCGGCGGCGGATTCGGCCGGAAGTCGTTTCCGGACTTTGCCGTGGAAGCAGCGGTGCTCTCGAAAAAAACGGGAAAGCCCGTGAAGGTGGTCTGGAGCCGCGAGGACGACATCAAGTTCGACGTGTACCACTCTGTGGCGGCGATGTACATGAAGGCGGCGCTGGGAGCCGATGGAATACCTACGGCGTGGCTCCAGAGAACTGTGTTTCCACCGATTGGTTCCACGTTCAATGCCAGCGAAAATTATTCCGATCCGGGAGAATTGGGGCTGGGCTTCACGGATGTGCCTTTCGCTGTGGCCAACCTGCGCGCGGAGAACGGACCGGCAGCGACTCATATGCGGATCGGTTGGTTCCGCTCTGTGGCCAACATCTATCATGCTTTCGGAATTCATTCGTTTGCGGATGAACTAGCGCATGCGGCCGGGAGAGATCCGCTCGAATACTTGTTGCAATTGCTCGGACCGGACCGCGTCGTGCCGAGAACGGAGCTCCCAAAGGATTTTCCGAATTACGGCGCAGAATATGAGCAGTATCCGATCGATACCTCGAGATTTCGCCGTGTGCTGACGCTGGCTGCGGAAAAGGCGGGCTGGGGAAAGCAGAAGCCGGGCAATGGCTACGGAATTGGTGTGGCAATGCATCGCAGCTTCCTGACGTACGTGGCGACGGTGGTGCAGGTGCAAGTGGATGCGGGCCAGGTGCATGTCAAACGCGTGGACACGGCCTTGGATGCAGGCACCGTCGTAAACCCGGAGATGGTGAAACAACAGTTTGAGGGCGCGGCAGTAATGGGGACGAGCCTTTCCTTCTACGGAGAGATCACGGCGACCAACGGCGTGATCGACCAATCCAATTTCGATACCTTCCAGATGGCGCGGATGAACAATGCCCCGCGGGAAACAAACGTCTATATCGTGCCGAGCGAAGCGCCACCGGCGGGAATTGGTGAACCCGGACTGCCGCCGTTTGCGCCCGCGCTATGCAACGCGATTTTTGCCGCGACCGGGAAACGCATCCGGGAATTGCCTCTTACAAAGGCAGGCCTCGCCTAGAATCTTGTTCGAAAGAGCCGTTCTATCGCAGCGCTAATTCAAGCGAGTTTTTCGGGACCGGCTAGGCGTCTCGGGAAGAGCCGGGAGCGGTGGTTGTACTTGCACGCACAACCAAACTCGGCTCAACCACGATTTCTTTTGGATAAGGCGTATTCGGCGGCGCCGTGATGCGCTGCAGTAGCATCTCTGCCGCGATTACGCCCATTTCACGCAGAGGTTGCCGGACGGTCGTCAGCGCCGGATTTTGAAAGGCGGCACTCTGAATGTCGTCAAAACCCACAACGGACACATCCTCGGGAACGCGGCGGCCGGCTTCACGCAGCGCCTGCACGGCTCCGATCGCGGAAATATCATTGAACGCAAAGAGACCGGTGAAGGGTTCTCCCGAGGCGAGAAGCTTTTTCGTAACCTGATATCCGAGCTCCGGCGAAGAGGATTCGCCTTCCAGTTGGACAACCAGGGATTCTTTGATCTGAACTCCAAGCGCTTCCGCTGCCTCCCGGACGGAGTCCCAGCGCACGGCAGTATCGGAGCTGAATTCCTGTCCCTTGATGAAGGCCAGTCTGCGATGTCCAAGTTTTGTCAGGTGCTCCAGCGCGAGCGCGGCGGCCCGGGAGTGATTGAGAACAATGTTTGTCACGCCGGGCACATCGCGGTGGCCTGAAACCGCGACGAGCGGGACCTGGACTCCTTCAGTAAATGCGGTATCAACTGCTATCAGACCTTCCACAGCCCGCTGCTGCAGCAGGAGCGGATATTCCTCGATGAGCTCGCTGCGGTGACGGTGGCTCACCACAAAGTAGAAGTAGCCCTCCTCGAGCAGGTGATCCTCAATCCCGGACATGACCAGGGCCGCATACCCTTCGCTGATTTCCGGCACAACCACGCCAATGGTGTAGCTTCGCTGCTGACGAAGCGACCTTGCAAGGTGATTCGGTCTGTAATTCAGTTCCCGGGCAGCCTGACGGATCAAGTCCTGGGTGCGCTGGGGAATGGATTTTGCAGCCGGAGACCGGTTGATGACCAGAGAGACGGCCGCCTGCGAAAGTCCCAAATGTTCGGCGAGCGACCTTAAGCTAACGCTTTGCCTGGCTGGTTTTCGCACGAAAGGGGCGGGGCCTGATTTGGAGCGCGGCATAAGGGGTGTCTGGTCCGGTAGTTTGGCACACCAAACCGTA
>DATNLB010000710.1:0-2972 GCA_035603095.1 Candidatus Acidiferrales bacterium | reverse complement strand
GAATCCTCAGCGGTATCTCTGCGTCAATCAATCATCGTTGCCGCTCTCACCTCCGCCGGTTCAACTCGTCTAATGCGATTGCAAGGTAGCCTGCGAATATTTGCTGCCTGCGGACAAGACTTCGTGAATGGTATCGCGCTGGTCAATGACGGCGAATGTTTTGCGGTTTACCGTCTATGTGCCGGGCTTTCTGGTTCGCCAGCAGGAACGCAACTGGAGTGTGGCTCATGAGGAAGGCGCCCCCGCTCGTCTCCCTAGGTCGTCTCCAGAAACAATTCGTCCCGTAACGTGTTTGAAACAACAGGAAAGGAAAATGGATTGCCAGCTTGTTTATGAAGTATATGAATAGGCCGGAGAGAATCGGAGATGTTCACTGGGGAGTGGATGTGCGGTAAGAGACCGGAGAACCTTATAGTCCGGCCGTGCATCCAAAAGGTTGAGGCCAACCTATTACTGAATAGGTTGACCGTTTCGCGGTCAAACATGAAATGACGACCTGGCACAAACGCGATTGGGAACAATTTTACGAGCTGGCGCGCCGCCCGTGGCGGCGTCATCGCCCGCCGCGGCCGGTTTATCCTACGGGGATAAATCGCGTGCTGCCCGCGCAGGGTTTCAGCTTGTCGGAGTTGGACGACGCCGGAGTGGATCTCGATCTCGCCGAGCGCCTCGGTCTGCCGGTGGACGCCGGGCGCATCGGCGCTTACGGCCCCAACGTTACCGTTCTGCGCGATTTCATCCGCTCTTCGCGGCAGCCGCTATAGTTCTGCTCCTTCGAAAGCGGAGAGTTTCAATCATTCGGAGCTCTTCGTTCTGATCGCGACAACATCTAATGTCTTCGCGTCCCCTTCTTGGAAAGAAATCTTCTGCCCTCGATCCTCAAATGTCTTCAGGAAATCCGCATCTTCCCATGCACCATCTTCGACTTCGTCCCAACAGAAGATTTTATAGTCGCCGGGCGCAATCCCCCTCAGAAGATAATGTCCATACTGATCCGTCGCCGCTTTCTGGTAGAGCCGCGATTGATCGCGGTGCGCCTCATCCGGCACCATCACAACCCACACCCCGGTAACGGGAAGGTTGTCCTGGTCCGTAACGACACCCTGAACGCGAGAGCCACGCGAGCTGATGGTTACCTCAAGCGAAGCTTGCGTGCCACGGAAAACGGTGAAACCGCCTTCGAGAACGTCGGTCGAACCGTAGCGAATGGATTTAACGTAACAGTCTTTCGATTGCCCAATCACCCCCAAACGATAGGTTCCATCGAAAACATCCTTCAAGGCAAATGAGTTTCCCATAACTCTTGCGGGTCCATTGAAAGAGATTCTCGAGTCCGCAGGAGCAATGGTGACGAGGAGTTCATCTCGGTCCAAACTCGGCTTCCCCTCCCAAACGATTCGCCCGGGAACCGATATCCCCATCGCGATTGTGAGGTTTACGCCCTCTACATTGGCGTTGCCTACCTCAATGGATTGCCGCGCTTGATATCGCCGCCCATCCTCAAACCAAAAAGCGCTCAGCGTATAGGAGCCGGGCAGCACGCCAGCAATCTCAAAGGAGCCGTCGGGGTTTTCGACAATTGACTGGTGGTCGGGAGAACCCCAAGCCACGTTGCTGTTGTGTTGCTCCAGCTGAACGGTAACGCCGGTACTTGAACGTCTGCCCGCGACCATGTTGTAGACGCGGCCACCGACCCGATACGTCGTCACAGGCCGGAGCAGAATCTCGACAGCGGTTAACTCTTCTCCTGCTTTCAGCGTAATCGTCGAAGCCTTTGCTGGATCGGGACTGTTGGGATAATAGATCGGCATGAATTCCGGACGAGAGTCTTCGCTGTCATCTTCCCGCACCTCTCCCCGGGCGATGATGTGCAGACCAGGCTTATACTTGGCGCTGACAAAATACCTGCCGGGTTTGAGGCCAAAAAGGCGATACTCCCCAAGATCATTCGTGGGTACGAGCACTTCCGATGACAACTTGCGCTTTCCACTGGAATAGACTTCACGCAATGCGCTAACTTGCGCCCATGGAAGCGGCTCGCCTTCTTCGTCCAGAACTCTCCCGGCGATGACGGCCCACGGAATCAGGCGGAAAAGAAGGTCGCGTAAGTTTTGCCCAGGAGAGAGACGAATCTCCGCCCCAGGGTCATTTGGTGTTTTCTGGCCATACTCTTGCGTCACAAAACCCGTGCGGCTTACCTTCAGCCGGTATCGCCCTGGATCGATGCCCTTCAACTCGAACCGGCCACCCATATCCGTCATCACAGAAATTGTGTGGGCCAAATCCTGCAGACTCTGAAGTTGTACAGTCGCGGTTTTCAACGGCTCACTTCCCGCGAGTTTCACGACGATACCCGAAATGGTGCATTCGTCGGTTTTAGGCCTGATTACGGGAGGGTTGCCAGAAGCGGTCTGCGCAGAAGCAATAGTTGTAAAGAAGAGGGAAAACAAGGCAGGGATAAAGAGCTTCATCGTCCTTCTCGCGCCGCTTGAGTATACGACAGGTGACTATTTCCAATCTTGAATTTACAATTCCCCTCTTCGAGCACGGAATTATCCCTCCCCCCGATCGGGTGTGTTTGTGTGGAACGCGGGAACCGCGTAAAATAGGCCTGTCGCGCAAACTCCATGGCTACGCCGTTCCATATCATTTCGAATGCGCCGCTGGCGCCGCCGCCGGGCGGGCACCCGCGACCGGATTGGCTGCGCGTGAAGTTTTTTGGTGGCGAGCGCTACCAGGACCTCAAGCGCATCATGCGCACGCTCGATTTGCACACAGTCTGCGAGAGCGCGCGCTGCCCCAACATGGGTGAGTGCTGGGAGCATGGCGCGGCGACGTTTATGATTTTGGGGGACATCTGCACACGCGCTTGCGGGTTCTGCGCCGTGCCTTCAGGCAAGCCCGTTGGCCCGCCGGATGAAGAAGAACCGTTTCGCGTGGCGGAAGCCGTGGCAAAAATGGGATTGCGTTAC
>DATNLB010000720.1:0-8470 GCA_035603095.1 Candidatus Acidiferrales bacterium | reverse complement strand
AGGCCGAACAGCCAGTAATAACTTTTACGTCTCCGACGTCCTTTTCCTGTCTCGGGGCAAGCACAATCTTCGCTTGGGCACAGAAATCTTCCGAAATCAATTTAACAATCTAAGCGATGGCACAGCCGGTACCATGACACTCTTGTCGTTTCCTGATTTCCTGCTCGGCTTGCCCGCCGGGCCTGCCGGCGCAGGAGGGAACGGCACATCGTTCTCAAACATTTTCTTCACAAGCGTGGCTGCTGGAATTCCCCATGTAGGGCAACGTGCAAGCGCTGCCGATTTCTTTGCGTTGGATGACTGGAAAGTTACGCGAACACTCACTATAAATCTCGGGGTTCGAGTCGAGGTCGATGGCCAAGCAAGCGAAGTCGACGGTCGTGTATCAAATTTCTTTCCTCAGTTTTATGTCCAGCCTCTAGCAGGAGGACTCACAGATCCAATCTCCTCGGGATTCGTCCTGCCCGATAACTTTCACGGTTATGCCCCCCCCGGGTTTCCACGTGAGAATTCAACCCTACTGAATCACCCAGTGCAAACGCACTCAGAACCCCGCGTCGGCTTCGCGTGGCAGCCCCTTTCTTCGGGAAACCTGGTTCTTCGAGGAGGATATGGCATCTACGCGAACCGCACCAGCTTCGAGGGGAACGGCTCATTACTGGCTCTTAACCCGCCGTTCGCGTTGACTACTGTGCTAAATGGCGCCGCTAACGCGACCGCTAGCCTGGAGAGTCCCTTTCCAAATTTGCCGCCGAGCTCTTCATTCCCAAATTTCGTAGGCACCATGCTGCCGGGTCCACCATTTACCGGGAGCAGGTTTCTCCGAAGCCCCATCATTACCGATCCTGATTTTAAGGAGTCTACCGTCCAGCAATATGACGTCGACCTGCAGTATCAACACAAGAGTTGCGTTTTCTCAATCGGGTATGCCGGCGCGAAGGGCACCCACCTAGCCGTGGGTCGGAGCAATAATCAGCCTCTCCTCGCCAGTCCTTCCGCCCCTGTGAACGGACTCACAACCAACTCCGCAGCCAATGGAGCTGAGCGGGTTCCTTTCGTCGGGTTGTCTCCGCTGATCTTCCGTCTCGAAAGCAGTGGGAATTCAATCTACAACTCACTACAGGCCACGCTGAAGAAAGACATAAGTCATGGTTTTCAATTCCTTGCAGCCTACACTTTTTCCAAATCGATTGACGATGCGGGAGATAGTCTCGGTGCTGCTATCGCTGGCACATTCGGATTACCGATCACTGGGCAAGTGGTTTACAACGATCAAAACAATGTCGCTGCTCAGCGCGGAGTCTCCGACTTTGATCGAACGCAGCGACTGGTGATCAGCGGTACGTGGAACGTGCCCGGCCCTAAGCGCGCGACAAGCGCGACTTTTCGAAAACTCCGAGATGGCTGGAGCATCTCGGGTATCGCCGCGCTCCAATCGGGGCTTCCATTCAGCATCATGGACAGTGCGGCCGGTACGCTGTTTGGCCCCGCAACCCTATACACAACCGGCAACTTGGCTCCCGGTGCGACGCTCAGGGACGCCAGCCGCGGTGGCAGCGTCAGTAGCCGTGTCAACGAATTTTTCAACACGAAGGCATTTGTTCCAGCACCGTTTATTCCAGATGGTGGCTTGATTGATGGCACATATCCGGTTTCCGGTGGCGGAACGGTATTCGGCAGCCTCGGAAGAAATATCCTCCGTGGGCCGGATCAACAAGACTTCGACATCGCTGTGATCAAGACCACTCCTCTGACGGACCGCGTAAAGCTGATCTTTCGGTGGGAGATCTTCAATTTGCTGAACAGGCCGAATTTTGCAAATCCATCCAATGACGTTTCGACCCCGAGCACCTTCGGCGTGATCAATTCCCTAACTGTGAATCCTCGGATCATGCAATATGCGTTAAAGGTACAATTCTAGTCTGCTGCTGAAACTTCTCTGGCATGCTGGAGTTTCACCGTAGTAGAAGCATTTTGCGGCCCGGCACCGAGCCGTGGGACGAGGATGTCCTCGAATGACAAAGCCTTCTGAGTACGTGCTGGAGCCTTTGCGGAGAGGCCCGGATTTCACGCTGTATCGCGGCCGACAGCACGGCAACCCATCGCCGATTCTGGCGATCGCACCCACTGCGGAACATCCGTCAGCTCAGAGTCTTCGGCGGCTCGAGCACGAATACTCGCTCGCAGCCGAACTCGATCCCGCTTGGACAGCCAAGCCTCTGGAACTCACTCGTCACGAGGGGCGGACGGTCCTGATCCTCACGGACCCTGGCGGCGAGCCCCTGGATCTGATTCTTGAGCGGGACCAGGGACAACCGCTCGATCTGACCCATGTCTTGCGCATCGCTGTCGGCTTGGCGGCAGCACTCGGCCAAGTCCATCGGCGTGGCCTGATCCATAAAGACATAAAGCCTTCGAACGTGCTCGTCGGCGGCGACGGCACCGTCTGGCTGACCGGCTTCGGGATTGCGTCTCGGCTGCCGCGCGAGTCTCAGGCGCCCGCGCCGCCGGAGATCATTGCCGGCACCCTCGCCTACATGGCGCCCGAACAGACCGGCCGCATGAATCGCTCGATTGATGCCCGCAGCGATCTCTACTCGCTTGGCGTCACCTTGTACCAGATGCTTACGGGCATTTTGCCGTTTTTCGCCACCGACCCTTTGGAGTGGGTCCACTGCCACATTGCACGCCAGCCGACACCACCCGGTGATCGCGCCGCAGTCCCAGAGCCGCTGTCTGGCATCGTTATGAAGCTCCTCGCCAAGAATGCCGAAGAGCGATACCAAACCGCCTCGGGCCTCGAAGCCGATCTTGGGCGGTGCCTGGCGGAATGGGAGTCGCATGGCCGCATCGATCCATTTGCTCTGGGCGCGCACGACTGGTCGGACCGATTGCTGATCCCGGAGAAGCTGTACGGGCGGGAGCGCGAGATCGATGCTCTGCTTGCGGCCTTTGACCGGGTCGTGGCTCAGGGTACCCCCGAACTCGTGCTGGTATCCGGTTATTCCGGCGTCGGCAAATCCTCAGTGGTAAACGAGCTGCACAAGGCCCTTATTCCGCCGCGCGGGCTTTTCGCCGCCGGAAAGTTCGACCAGTACAGGCGGGACGTCCCGTACGCTACCTTGGCACAGGCCTTCCAAACTCTGATCCGTCAGATCCTGGTCGAGAGCGAAGCGGAGGTGAAACACTGGCGGCACGCTCTTCAGGAAGCACTGGGTCCGAATGGCCAGCTCATTATCAATCTCATCCCGGAGCTGGAGTTCCTCCTCGGGAAACAGCCGCCCGTTCCAGACCTGCCTCCGCGAGAGGCGCAGAACCGCTTCCAGTTGGTGTTCCGGCGGTTCCTCGGCGCGTTCGCCAGGCCGGAGCACCCGCTTGCGTTGTTCCTCGACGATCTGCAATGGCTGGACGCGGCAACCCTTGAACTCCTGAAGCAGCTAATTACCGATCCGAACGTGCGGTATCTGATGCTGGTCGGGGCCTACCGTGACAACGAGGTCGGTCCGTCTCACCCGCTCACGCGGACGCTGGCTGCGATCCGCGAGGCCGGAACGCGGATGCAGGAGATTGTGCTGTCGCCCCTCGGCCTCGACGATGTCGGCCGGCTAGTCACCGACGCGCTGCACTGCGAGGGCGATTCCGTTCCTCTGGCGAAACTCGTGCACGAGAAGACCGGCGGCAATCCATTCTTCTCGATCCAGTTGCTCACTACACTGGCCGAGGAAGGGCTGCTCAGGCTCGACCCGAATGCGGCAACCTGGATCTGGGACTTGGCCGGGATCCACGCCAAGGGCTACACCGAGAACGTGGTGGATCTCATGGTGGGGAAAGTAAAGCGACTGTCCGGCGCGACACAGACCGCCCTACAGCAACTCGCTTGTCTCGGGAACGAGGTCGAGATAGCCACACTCAGTCTGGTTTTCGGGGAATCAGAAGAGGAGATCCACACTTCGCTACTAGAGGCCGCCCGCACTGGGTTGATCCTTCGCCTGGAGGGCTCCTACGCGTTCCTTCACGACCGTATTCAGGAGGCGGCCTATGCCCTCATCCCCGAAGGCGAGCGCGCCGGGGCACACCTTCGGATCGGCCGGGTGCTGTGCGTGACGGCGGAGGGCCTCGCCGAGCATCTGTTCGATGTCGCGAACCATTTCAACCGGGGCGCCGCACTTCTGATTGTTCGCGACGAGAAAGTGCATGCGGCGGCGATCGATCTGCGTGCCGGGCGAAAGGCCAAGGCGTCGGGGGCGTATGCGTCGGCGCGCGGGTATTTTTCGGCCGGCATGGCGCTATTGGACGAAAGGGACTGGGGCAGCCACCACGAGTTGACGTTCAGCCTGTGGCTCGAACGCGCGGAGTGCGAGTTGCTGAGCGGTGACTTCGACACAGCCGAGCAACTGATTTTGGAATTGTTGCAGCGCGGGACATCGAGAGTCGACCAGGCGGCCGCCTACAACCTGAAGATCCTGCTTCATACCGTGAAGTCGGAAAACCCACAGGCTGTGGACAGCGCACTTACGTGCCTGCGGCTGTTCGGCATTGACATCCCCGCAGGTCCGACCTGGGAGCAGGTCCAGGCCGAATACGAGGCACTCTGGCAAACCCTCGGTGAGACCCCGATCGAGAGCTTGATCGACCTTCCCCTGAGGATCGACGCGGAGTTGGAGGCCGCCGTGCAGGTGCTCTCGGCCGTTGGCCCCCCCGCTTACAGTACCGACTTTCACTTATTTTGCCTGATCGCGTGCCGCATCGTGAAGATCGCCATACAGCACGGGATGAGCAACGCTTCGACGAACGGCTTTGCCATTCTCGGGTTTATCGTCGGCCCAGTCTTTCACCGTTACACAGAGTCATATCGCTTCGCCAAGCTTGCGTGCGATCTGGTCGAGAAGTACCGCTTCGTCGGCTACCAGCCGAGGGTTTATCAGGCGACGGGAACCATTGCGTTCTGGACGCAGCCGATCTGGGCTGCAATCGATTTCATGCGGGCGACTTTCCGCACTGCGATTGAGACGGGTGATCTGACCTTCGCTTGCTTCGGTACGAGAGAAGTTGTCACAGGCCTACTATTGCGGAACGATCCACTCGACGCGGTATGGCGGGAGTCCGAGATGGCGTTGGATGTCGCCCGGGGGGCCAGGTACCGCGACGTCGCGGACATGATCGTGAGCCAGCAACGCTTCATTGCGACCATGCAGGGCCGGACCGCGACCTTCTCCACCTTCAGCGACGCACAGTTCGACGAGGCGGCGTTCGAGGCGCAGCTGACGCCGGACCGGATGCCCTTGCTAATTTGCTGGTACTGGATCCTCAAACTGAAGGCGCGGTTCCTGTCGGGCGACTACGCCGAGGCGCTCGCGGCAGCCGGCGAGGCAAAGCTGCTCCTTCGCGTCGCAACCTCGTCGATCCAGCTCCTCGACTACTTCAACTACACGGCGTTGACGGTGGCTGCGATCTATGAGAAGGCTTCGGCCGACGAGCAGACCAGGTGGCGCGATCTCCTGACAGCGCACCGGGAACAACTGCGCGAGTGGGCTGAAAACTATCCACCGACTTTCGCCGACAAGCATTTGCTGGTGTTGGCTGAGATCGCCCGCATCGAAGGACGCGCCTTCGACGCGATGCAATTGTACGAGCAGGCGATTCAGTCCGCTCACGAGAACGGCTTTGTCCAGAACGAAGCGTTGGCCCATGAGGTGGCCGCACGGTTCTACCTGGCGCGCGGCTTCGAGGTGATTGCGGACACGTATCTACGCAACGCGCGGAACTGCTACGACCGCTGGGGCGCACTCGGCAAGGTGAAGCAACTCGACGAACGCTATCCGCGCCTGCACGAAGAACGCCTTCCCGCTTCGACTGCCTCCACAATCGGTACACCGGTCCGGCAGTTGGACGTCGAAACAGTAGTCAAGGCCTCGCAGGCACTCTCGAGCGAGATTGTCCTTAGCAAGCTGATCGAGAAGCTCATGCGAATCGCGGTCGAGCATGCCGGGGCCGAGCGGGGTCTACTCATCCTTCTGCGCGGGAATGAGCCGCAGATCGAGGCGGTGGCCACCACCGGCCACGGCGCGGTCGAGGTCACCGTTCGACAAACGGTCATCGCCCCACTTGATCTTCCCAAGTCCGCGCTTCAGTACGTCATTCGGACACGGGAGCGCGTGGTGCTTGATGATGCTTCGGTGGGGAATTTGTATTCGCAGGACGAGTATGTGCGGGCGAAGCGCCCCCGATCGGTCCTTTGCCTACCCATCGTCAAACAGACCAAGCTCATTGGCGCACTCTATCTGGAGAACAATTTGACACCGCGGGTTTTCACTTCGGATCGGGTCGCACTACTGGAGATGCTGGCTTCGCAAGCCGCTATTTCGCTGGAGAATGCCAGCCTCTACTCTGAGCTGCAATGCAGCTATTCTGATTTGCACCGCAGCGAAGCTTACCTGGCTCAAGGGCAGAAAATCAGCCACACAGGCAGCTTCGGCTGGAACGTTTCGAGCGGAGAAATCTACTGGTCGGAAGAAACCTTCAAGATCTTTGAGTACGAGCGAGCGGTTAAGCCCACGTTGCAGCTGGTATTGCAGCGAACTCATCCCGACGACAGAGATCTCGTACAGCAGACTATCGACCGCGCGATCGGGGCAAGGGAAAATTTTGATCTCGAGCACCGCTTGCTGATGCCGGATGCTTCGATCAAGCACCTCCGCGTTTTGGCTCGAGCGTTGGAGACTTCCTCCGGTAACCTCGAATTTGCGGGTGCTTTGACCGACGTCACGGCAGCAAAGCAGGCTGAAGACAACATCCGGCAAAACGAAAAGGAGCTTCGACAGATCCTGGATAGTACGCCGCAGCAGGTTGCCGTATTGGGGCCCGATAACACTCGTCTTTATGTCAATCAGGCAACACTCGATTACTTTGGTTTTACCCTTGAGGAGTGGCGGAACGGCGACCCTGGGAGGTTTGTGCATCCAGAAGATCGAGAACGCTTTCGAAACGAAGCTCAAAGTAAATTCTTAAACGGCCTCCCACACGAAACCGAAATGCGTTCACTTGGAAAAGACGGGACGTATAGGTGGTTCCTCTACCGCTGGAATCCCTTACGCGACGAACAAGAGCGCCTGATTCGCTGGTACGTCGCTGCGACCGATATCGAGGATCGCAAGCGGGCTGAGCAACGACTCCAAAACGAGAACGTTGCGTTACGCGAAGAAATAGATAGGGCATCGATGTTTGAGGAGATCGTGGGAATTTCTCCAGCCCTACACGCGGTGCTCTCTCGTGTATCGAAGGTTGCGCCCACAGACTCCACGGTTCTGATCGCCGGCGAAACGGGGACGGGCAAAGAACTGATCGCGCGTGCCGTTCACAAACGATCGCAGCGTTCCTCGCGAGTGTTTGTCAGCGTAAACTGCGCGGCAATGCCACGCGATTTGATCGCGTCAGAACTGTTCGGCCATGAGAAGGGTGCCTTCACGGGGGCAACTCAGCGGCGATTGGGGCGCTTTGAACTGGCGGAAGGAGGCACGATCTTCCTCGATGAAATCGGAGAACTTTCTGCCGAAACCCAGATCGCTCTGTTGCGTGTTCTGCAGGAACACGAGTTTGAACGCGTCGGTGGAAGTGGATCTATCCGAACTGATGTTCGGGTGATTGCTGCAACGAACCGTGATTTGGAGGCTGCCATCGCTGCAGGCATGTTCCGCAGCGACCTCTTTTACCGGCTCAACGTATTTCCGATAGAGGTGCCTCCTCTGCGGGAACGACGAGAAGACATTCCGGTGCTGGTTGAGTACTTCATCGATCGTTATGCAACGAAGGCGGGAAAGAGCATCCGCGGAGTAAACAAGAAGAGCCTGGAACTGCTGCAGTCGTACCTCTGGCCGGGTAACATTCGCGAATTGCAGAACGTCATTGAGCGATCGGTAATCGTGTGCGACACGGAGAATTTCTCAGTCGATGAGAGTTGGCTTTCTAGACAGCCTCCTGCAACTGACGCGAGTAGGGAGATTGGTCTCTCAAAAAAGCTCCCTTCTCACGAAAAAGCAATCATCGAGGCTGCGTTGACCGAATGCGGAGGACAGGTGTCGGGACCTTCAGGAGCGGCCGCCAAATTGGGTATCCCAGGATCTACACTGGAATCGAAGATAAAGTCGCTAAAGATCAATAAGAAACGCTTCAAAACTGCACATCTCTCAAGGACCGGCAGTTAAGAAAGCTCCTCAACGCCCCCGGAATCCTTCGTTGCGAACTTCGTAAATTGCGAAACTCGCAATTCAATTACCTCTCGATTCATTTATTTTTCAGCAGCTTAGGGTTGGCATTGTGATTGCCCTTACAAAGTGTGACGGTCCCACAGGGACACCCAGTAAGAGTTGCTCAGAAAAGAACATGTTGAGGAGGTTGAGTTATGGAGCTGAAAATCGTATGGCGAAATCCTCTGCCATTAATAAGGACTAAGCGAACGCTGCAGCGCATTCGA
>DATNLB010000379.1:0-6492 GCA_035603095.1 Candidatus Acidiferrales bacterium | reverse complement strand
TTTAGCTGCCGCCAGGCGCTCATCGCGCGCCTTGTCACGCTGGAGTTCGTGGAGGTGTTCACGGAGCCGCGTGCGGGCCTTGTGCAACTGCGACTTCGAATCGCCTACCGAGCGTCCCAATATCTCGGAAATCTCGTTGTGCTCGTACCCCTGAATATCGTGCAAGACAAATATTGTGCGGTAGCCCACGGGCAACCGCTCGATGCAGCGTTCGAGATTTATTCGGTCAAGCGATCCATCGAGCAACAGGTCAGGCGCCCCAATATCCATAGTTGCCGAGGCGGTTTCATCGTCGGGGTCGGGAGTCGCTTCGATCGAGACCATTGGTAGAGACTTCTTGCGGAGACGCATCAGCACGAGATTAACTGCCAGCCTGTGCAGCCAGGTGGAGAAAGCCGATTCGCCGCGGAAAGTATGAATTTTGCGGAGCAAAAGCAAGAAGGTTTCTTGAGTTAAGTCTTCTGCTTCGGCCGTGTTTCCTACCATGCGCAGGCATAACGCATACACACGTCGGCTATGCGACCGGTAGAGGTATTCAAACACAGTCCGATCGCCTTCGCGGGCTCGCTGGATGGCCTCCGCTTCGATCACCTTATCGGTAGCGATAATAGAGACTGGCGGCGCAGCCTTCTTCGAGATGCACTCCTTGCTGGAACGCGCATCCCGGTTCAGGCTACGCCGCTTCTCCACAGTAGGCCTTGCCAGGGATCCAACCACTATCTTTCTGCACCCGGCGTTTGCAGTGGCTTGCATGACTTTTTTCCTTAGCGACCCGCAGTATGGACTTCGATAGAGGTTCTGTTTTCACTGGTCTGCGACGCAGGCGCGGTATGTGGCATCGTCTTTTGACGGGCTTCCTTGCGTCCCATGTGGTTTTGTTTGGGCGTCAAGTAGCTAAAAGTCAGTCCTAGCTCCGGCGCCTCGAATGTCTGGACGTTCTGCACATCCGCGACGTCCACCAGATTCAATTGCGCGTGGCCTGAAACAACTTTTTGGTCAGCTGCAGCGGCCATGATGATGGCGTTGCCTCCCTGTCCCTGGATGTAAAGCATGTAGGGATAGGTCCTGGATTGCAGAGCGAAAGTGTAATCGCCAGCTGGTAGTGTGACGCCTCCCCAGTGAGTCTCAAATGGCAGCGTGAACTTGCCTTGGTATGCAGTCTGCGAGTTCCCGCTAGTCGCCAAAGCGCCTAGTGCAAGAACAGCCACGCCTAACCTCGTAAATAATTTCAAATGCCGAGCCCAGATCATTTCGAATCTCCTTGTTCGATTCAGTTTTGAACTGCGAGACATTTCATTGTCTTCAGCGTGTAAGACCATGCATGCTCCCGGATAATTCCCCGATCCAGCGCTGTTTGGGAGGAGGGAATAAAATTGTGGGTATTTCGGTTACCAAGTTATGACCGTTTCTCTCAGTGTAGCGGCGTGGCGAAGGAACTGATGGAGACGTCTCTGTCCGCCCTTTCCGCTCATCAAGCGTTCTTTCTCCATCAATTTATGACCGAAAAGCAAATAAGCTCGAGGTTTGCCGCGACGCCGCAGGAATGACTGCAAATCTGCAACTTTCGTTTGCTCCCGCGCACTCATGCGCTCACATCTACGATTCGCCCTGAACTTGTCATCGTGTCTTCGTTCATAAGAGTCGTCAGAACTTGACGAAGGCGGGCGCGCGCACGCGATAAGCTCGACATCACGGTGCCCACAGGCGTGCCGGTGATATCTGCGATCTCTCTGTAGGACATCCCCTCGAGTTCGCGCAGAATGACGACCTCACGAAAATTCGGCGAGAGCTTCTCCAGGGCCTTGCGCAGCAGAGCGGCGCTGTCGTTTTGGAGTACAAGTTCTTCTGGATTGGGAGCGCGAGAATCAGGCAGGAAAAGGTTCTCGTCAAATTCGGCGGCGTCTTGCAGTGGCCGGTTTGCATCGAACCAGGTATAGCAAGCATTACGGACAATCTTCATCAGCCATGCGCGCGCGTCGCCGCCGCGGAAACCGGGAAAGAATCGGAAAGCGCGTAAGTACGCTTCCTGAACAACGTCCTGTGCGTCCTGCTCATTGCGAGTCAGCCAGCGCGCGAGGTTGTAGGCGGCGTCAAGATGCGGTAAGACCTCCTGCTCAAAATTCGGAAGATGATCGTGCTCAGGCATTGAAGCCTCCCCGCGAGCGGCACCGCGTCCTATCCGCGCGCGTCAGGCCTCACTGTGCTTTGCTATTGAAATCGGTGCAATGGACAGACAGTTCTTTTGCACTGGAATAGGGGTCCCCCGGTAACTGGCACTCGACAAAAGACTTACAGGAAACTGTCCCCGCCTTGAGTTCCAGGAAACACTAGCGGGTGGTACACTCGTTTTCGATTGAGGTTCACTTCACTGTGCGAGAGGACGATCAGGTTAGCGGGCGGCTCCGTTTTGGGGTTTTCGAGCTGGATCTTCATGCTGGCGAATTGCGCAAACATGGCCTACGAGTTCACCTTCAGGAACAGCCCTTCCAAGTCTTGGCGACGCTGCTGGAGCAACCCGGCGAGGTTGTAACTCGAGAGACACTCCAGAAAAAACTCTGGCCCGCAGACACTTTCGTGGATTTCGACCACGGGCTCAACAAAGCGATCAGCAAAATCCGCGAGGCCCTCAGCGACTCCGCTGCGAGCCCCCGCTTTGTGGAAACCGTTGCTCGTCGCGGCTACCGCTTCCTTGCAGAGGTCAAAGTTGGCGATGCGGCCCCGGTTCGCAGCCCGGAGCTCGCCACTCTGCCTCGTCCACTGGCAGAATCTCGCGATCGCCCGGAGCTCGCCGGCGAACCGGCAATGCCCAAATATCTTCTGTCGTCACTTGCATGGAAGATATTGGCCTTCGTGCTCCTTCTGCTTGTGGCCTCTCTCTCCTCCTGGAAGCTTCATTCCTGGAACCGCCCGTCACTTGTCATTCGCTCCTTAGCCGTCCTGCCCCTCGAAAGTCTTTCGAACGACGCGTCCCAGGATTACTTCGCTGATGGAATGACCGACGAATTGATTGCGGATCTCGGGCAGATCAGCGCGCTGCGTGTGATCTCGCGTACCTCCGTGATGGCTTATAAACATACGCGCAAGCCTCTACCGCAGATCGCTCGTGAGCTGAACGTGGACGCCGTGGTGGAAGGCACCGTGCTCCGTTCCGGAGACCAGGTCCGTATCACGGCGCAGTTGATCGAAGCCTCTGCGGACAAGCACTTATGGTCCCAGAGCTATCAGGGTGAATTGCGGGATACCTTGGCCCTCCAGAATCAGGTGGCCAGAGCCATCGCAGATCAGATTCGAATCAACGTGAATCCACAAGAACAAGCCGCCCTGAAAAGCGTCAAGGTCGTTAATCCACAAGCTTACGAGTCCTTTCTCAAAGGGCGCTACTTCTGGAACAAACGGACGGCGGATGGTTTGAAAGTCGCTCTGGCTTATTTCAATCAGGCCATCGACGAGGACCCGAAATATGCCCAAGCCTATTCTGGCTTAGCCGACACGTATTCTTTGTTGGGCGACTGGCAGTATGCGGTGATGACTCCCCGGGAGGCACTCCCAAAAGCGAAGGCCGCAGCGATCAAAGCTCTGGAATTGGACAGCACGCTCGGCGAAGCCCACAACTCGCTTGCATTCTGTTTGGATGGTTTCGACTGGGATTTTGACTCTGCGGGGAAAGAATTCCGGCGGGCCATTGAACTGAACCCAGGATACGCAACCGCTCACCATTGGCTTGCCTGGCATTTGAGTCTGCTGGGCCGGTACGACGAAGCGATCGTGGAAATGAGAGAAGCGGAAAACCTGGATCCGCTATCTCTCATCATTAATGCCGATTTGGCGGAGCTTCTTGTCCTCGCGCATTCTTATGACGAATCGATACGACAGAGCCGCAAAACGATCGAAATGGATCCTAATTTTTCTCTCGCACACAATCAACTCGCGCAGGCCTACCTCCAGAAACACATGAACGACGAAGCGGTCGCAGAACTGCAAAACGCGGCCCAGCTTTCCGGGGGAGCCCCGACGATCATGGCTAATCTTGCTCGCGCCTACGCCGCATCCGGCAAGAGGAGCGAAGCGATAAAGCTATTGAGTGATTTGAAGAAGCGATCAAACTCTATTTACTCGCATGGTTCGGAGATTGCCGTGATCTATGCGGCTCTCGGTGATACGGATCAAGCCATGAATTGGCTCGAAAAAAGCTACGAAGAGCGATTTAACCCGGGCGTCCTGCTGCGGCCGGGCTTCGATCCTCTCCGCTCCGATCCGCGCTTTGAAGACCTTGTGCGCCGTATCGGCCTCCCGCATTGAACCAGGGGATTTGATGACGAGAACGAGGAAGAGCAGGCAAGCCAATGACGCATTGCTCCGTCGCCAAAGGGTAAACCATTCTTTCGTGAGCTCGCGTGCGCCTACTAATCCACAACAATCTGGCCTTTCATCCCTCTATGGCCAAGACCGCAAGTATGGCAACACTTAAACGTATACGTGCCTGCCGTTTGGGCCAAGAAGTCAATCGTGGTCGTTTCACCCTTCTTGAGCTGCCAACAGTCTTGTGCCGAAGCGAAAATTAGCCCACCGGTGCCATTCGGTGCAGAGCCATCGGGAACTGCGGCAATTTTGAAACCGTGATCGTGGTCGGTGGCTGTGACCTTGAGTTGAACTTTGGTGCCGATCTTCACATGAACTGGGGAGATCGAGTACTCGTACTTCTTTGCCGTAATTTCGATGACCAATGCATTTTGATTTTGCGCCCGAACCAACCTTGACAGCGAGAGAAACATAGCTAGCGCCGCCAAAGACAAGGCGAGAATGGACAAGTGTGAACGCTTCACAGTCTTCTTCATTGATCCTCCTGGCCGTCTTTCCGGTGCACAGAAGTCAAAAAGTTATCTAAAACAAAGTCTGCTACGTCGCGGCCCAGCCGTTGGCCGGTAGTCAGGTCAAAGCGGAAATGCTGTCCACCGAAGATACGGCTTAATGTTGCTTCTTCGGCAGCGGCGGAAATGCTTGTGAAGGATCGTTCTACTCCAGGAAGAACCTCGGATGTCACGTTGAACTCGGCATGGTCCCGGTCGAAAAAGGAAATCAGCACCTCTGCCCCGGAAGCGCTGATCACCGCATGAGCGCCTGGATACGATGGGTCGGGAGCGGTCTTGCCGACTTCCGGGAGCCAGTTCGGGTCCGCTACGGTTTCAGGGTTGATGCCGGGATCCGCAGCTCGAATCGCGGTTACTGGCCGCCAAAAGTTGTATGTGTATTTGGCGTCGTAAAAAGCGATCACGTCATCGGCAAAACTCAGGTTCAGCAACGCGAACAACCGGGCGCTTTGCGCCGTCGTCAAACTGTGCGCCAACGAGAACGTCTGTGAGATTTCGTTCCAATAGTTCTGTATGGCCCCATTCCAAAACCGACCGGTCAATGCCTCATCGGCCGTAGCGGCCGTGCTGTTGACGATTCCAAGGGATTTGATTTGGTTGAAAGCATCGCCGTACGTATCGCTGTTCAGCGCGGGCGGAGGACCGGGTCGGAACTGGCTCGCACGCTCCAGCGCGAACGGGGTCACGCGAGACCAATGCGTGAATTGCGGTTGTGCGGGAAAATTCGGAGGCGTCGATTGGTAATCCCCCGGAGCCGTCCCGAAAACATAAGGAATCGGCTTGGCATTCGAGCCGTCGTTGCTTCGCAGCGCCAGGATGCGATCCGCGACCGTCTGTCCTATGCGGATACCTTCCACCTTGTCATTGCCGTCCGGAATTTGTGCCAGCGATTGTTGTAGTTCGGCATCGAGTGTGGTCTTAAATGCCGGATACAAGGCAACCAGAACTTGATGCGCCGCCGCGGCTGCTGCCGCTTCCTGGGAAGCGTCGCGTGGCACACCGGAAAGGTGGACCAGGTATGGCCGATGTGTTCGGTCAATGGTATTCACTGCGTCATAGACCGCTGCGTGCATGATCGCAAAGCTCCAGGTCGGGTGAACCGTGGCTGGCTGCGCTCCAGGCGTCCGGACGATCACAAGAAGCGTTCTATTCCACTGCAGAACTGGGTTGACTGGCTGAGAGGAGGAGCCTTGTGAACTCTGATTGTTCGCTTCCACCGAGGCGCTGTATGAGCCGCTAGCGTATACCAAAAGACTGGCGCCCAGAAGTGCTAACTGAACATAACGGTTTGGCATCGAGAATTTTCCCCTTGGTGTTTGTGTACGAGAGTGCTTAAAGGTTGTGACGAAAGCTCAATCACGCCCTCTCGCCGATATCTAACCGCAGGATCGAAGAAAAAATTCCCTGAAATCGCCGGCTTAACTAATAAATCTGACCCCTAGCCCGTTCGTTTACCAATTTTTGTAATTCCCACGCGCGATGCCCATACAAGACTTTGGCGCCGCGAGAATCACCGAGCGAGAACTGGCTCAGAAAGAGGGGCGAATACTCCTTGAGCGAGAAATGACAGAAAAGCACACAAATGACTGACTAACTCGGTCTTCTGTGGTTGTTCTTCTTTGGC
>DATNLB010000237.1:0-2873 GCA_035603095.1 Candidatus Acidiferrales bacterium | reverse complement strand
GCTGGAAGGAAGGAAATTTGCCGCGCAGTTCACCAGAATATCCAGCCGCCCATACTGCTTCGCCGCCTCATCAAACAAACGCTTGATGTCGGCAACTCTGGTCAGATCCGCCGCAATCGCCTTCCCTCGCCGCCCAAGTTTTTCGATCTCCGCAACAGCGGCCTGCGCATCCGCCACCGACGAACGGTAGTGAATGACAACGTCAGCGCCCTCTTCCGCCAAGCGCTGGGCCACCGCCCGCCCCAGCCGTTTCGCGGCTCCGGTCACAAGAGCCACCTGCCCTTGCAACGACTCCCCGGACTTTCTGCCGTATTCCATCATCGTCGAACCTGAAACCGTAGCACATTCCCGTTGGACAGGCATTCTTGCCTCGCTTCTTTCCTCTTCCACTAACTTTACGGAGGACAGACAAGAATGTCTGTCCTACCCTACAATCACTGGATGCTGGAGGGCGAATGAACCTTGATCTATTGGCAATCGCCGCGCATCCCGACGACGTCGAGCTGACCTGTGGCGGCACGCTGCTAAAGATGGCGCAGCGTGGATACAAGACGGGAATCCTTGATTTGACCGCCGGAGAAATGGGAACCCGCGGTACCCCGGAGATCCGTGCGAAAGAAGCGGCGCGCGCAGCGAAATTGCTGGCCGTAAAGTGGCGCGGCACGCTCGGGGCGCCCGACTCGGACGTTCAGCCGAGCCGTCAGCACAAATTGCGGCTCGCGGCTATGATCCGGCAACTCCGGCCGAAGACGGTTATCCTTCCTTACTGGGAAGCGCGGCACCCCGACCATTACCATGCCTCAACTCTCGGTTACGAGGCGTGTTTCCTCGCGGGACTCAAGCAATTGCCCATCCAAGGCGAAGCGTACCGCCCCTTCAAAGTCCTTTATTCGAGTTCCTACGCCGATGTGCGCCCCACGTTTGTCGTGGACATCACCGCGCAATACGCGCTGCGCCGCAAGGCCATCCTCGCCTTCGCGTCGCAATTCCGGCCCAGCAAGAGCGAAAAGAAAAACCATGTGCACCTCGCCATCGACCGGCTGGAGGCAGAGATGAATCAGTTGGCGCGGCACTATGGCCAGATGATCGGCGTGGATTACGGTGAGCCGTTCCTGCAAAAGGAACTCATGAAGGTGGATGACGTTGTAAAGATGGAAGTTCGGTCGATCTGAGGCTAGAACTTTTCGTCTTCCTGGGCTGGAGAAAACCCGGGAATATTCTGAGTGCTCCCGGCGCGATCTACACGGACTCGGATTTGCGCCTCCCCCTCGGAGCCGGACTTGCGCAGGATCACCATGGTATTCAGCGCCTCGGAATACAGCCGGGTGACTAGGTAAATGTCGCTGGTGCCGTCTTTCTTCCAAAGCTGGCCGATCTGGATCTTGGAGACGCTCATAGAGGACTGGCTCTGACTGTAGAGTGACCCGGGAAGTGTGTCAACTGCCTCCCAGGTCGGGAGGTACTCACTCGGTACGGCAGAGAGAGAGTTTCGACTCGGGGCGCTCCCCGCACGCAATCAGCACTAGGGCCCCGCTCCTGCCCCGAACCTCTTGGGAATAGGAAACCTTCCCGGACTGTCTAACATCCTAGTAGTCATCAAAGCATGTTAGGGGCCTCCCCGGCGATTGCAGGTGTATAATCGTGGGTAGGCGGAGGTACACGATATGCAAGACATTCTGCGGCAAGCCCTGAAGCTGGCGCTAGTTAGCGCTCTCGTAGCGGGTTCGGCCTTCGCCTTGCCCCAAAGTCAAGATCCCCCCAGCCAGGAACCCACAAAGACACCGCCGCCCGCCCAGCAGACCCAGCAGCAAACCGGGTCCCAGCCGGTCCAGCAGAAAGACACCGTTACGCCCAAGAATTCCAAGGAAGACGTCGAGGCCATCGGCAACCGCAACGTCGGAAAAGGCGTGAACCTGTACTCGCTGGAGCGGGAAATCTCCCTCGGCAAGCAATTGGCCCAGGAAGTCGAGCGCTCCTCGAAACTGATTGACGATCCCGTCGTCACCGAATACGTCAACCGCGTTGGGCAAAATCTGGTTCGCAATTCCGATGCGCGAGTTCCCTTCACCATCAAAGTGATCGATTCCGACGAAATCAACGCCTTCGCGCTGCCCGGCGGTTTCTTTTACGTCAACAGCGGCTTGATCCTGCACGCCATGGAAGAATCGGAGCTTGCCGGCGTTATGGCCCACGAAATTTCTCACGTCACCGCGCGGCACGGGACCAAGAACGCCACCAAGGGCGAATTGATGCAGCTCGCCACCATCCCGCTGATCTTGCTCGGTCCAGGTGGCTGGGCAGGCTACGGCATTTATCAGGGCTTGAACCTGGCCATCCCCGTGACCTACCTGAAGTTCAGCCGCGACGCCGAACGTGAAGCCGATTTCCTCGGCCTCCAGTACATGTACAAGGCCGGCTACGACCCGAACTCCTACGTCACCTTCTTCGAGCGCATCCAGGCCGATGAAAAGCGCCGCCCGGGGAGCATCCCCAAAGTTTTCTCCACGCATCCGCCCACGCCCGAGCGCATCGAAAACACCCAGAAGGAAATCGCCCGCATTCTGCCTGCCAGGCAGGAGTACATCGTCACTACCTCCGAGTTCGATTCCGTGAAGTCCCGCCTCCGCAACATCATGTTCACCCGCAAGGTCGGCGATAACGCCCCCGGCAAGCCCACCCTGCGCACCAAAACCGAGCAATCCAAAAAGCAGCCCACCGGCAACGACCCCAACAGCACCGACGACGACCGGCCGACGCTCAAGCGCCGCCCCGACTCTCAACCGTAATCCCGTAGAGGCGCGTCTTCAGACCCGTTCTTTTGTTTCACCGGGCGGCCCCATTCCGCCCGACGTAATAACTGCATGGAAATTCGG
>DATNLB010000467.1:0-5922 GCA_035603095.1 Candidatus Acidiferrales bacterium | reverse complement strand
ACTTCGATAAAGAGCTGGCGCTCGATTTCCAGGATGCGTTCGTCCGCAGCGAGTATCTTCCGTTCATACTCTTTCAGTTCAGATGAAGTAAAACGCTCGGCGTTGACCAGTGTTTGCTTCCGCTCGTAGTCCGCCGGGGCGAGATGCAGGTTGGGTTTCGAGATTTCAATGTAATAGCCAAAAATCTGGTTGAAGCGAATCTTTAGCGAACCGATGCCCGTGCGTTTGCGCTCGCGCTCTTCCATGGCGGCGATGATTTGTTTGCTGTGCTGGCTGAGGTTGCGAAGTTCATCGAGCTCGGCATGGTAACCGCTGCGAATCATGCCCGGATCGGTGGCCAGGGCCGGCGCCTCGTCGGCGATGGCGCGTTCGAGCCGGTCGCGGACGTCGGCGAGCTCGTCGATTTCCTTGTGGAGATGACGAAGAAGTTCGCTGCCCCCGGCGGGCTGCGGCGTAAGGAAATTCTTCAGCACCGGGAGCTGTACGAGCGACTTGCGCAGCGCCACGAGCTCGCGCGGAGTCGCCAGACCCAGCGTGATCCGGCTGGTGAGCCGTTCGAGATCGAGGATGCCTTTGAGTTCCTTGCGGATTTCGCCGCGCACGACGGTTTGCTGGACGAGGTGCCCGACGGCATTGAGGCGGGCGTCGATGGCCTCGCTGTCGATCAACGGGCGGAGCATCCAGGAGCGCAAGAGGCGCGCACCCATGCCGGTCACGGTGGCGTCCAGCGCGGCGATTAGAGTTGTAGGTCCACTCGTGCGGCCAGCTTCCTCGGTGAAGATGGGCGCAAGCAGCTCCAAGTTGCGGACGGACACGGGATCGAGCACGAGAGCATGGTGTTGCTCGTAGTAACGGACGCGGTCGAGATGCCGCAACGCTTCGATGCCGGAGGCATCCGCGTTTTCATTGGCGGCCGCAGTGCGCTCTCCGCGCGCGGAGTTTTCTCGGAGATAGTGAACGATGGCGCCGGCCGCAGCCAGGGCTTGCGGGTGATCGTCGAGGCCGAAACCCGTGAGTTCGGCCACGCCAAACTGTTCGCGCAGAATGCGCTCGGCATAGTCGCGCTGAAAGACCCAATCTTCGAGGCGGGATTCCACGCCACCGACGCCTTCCAGGAGCGATGTCTTCGCCGTTTCGAAAAGCTGCTGCGGCCGTGGAAGCAGAGTTTCCCTTGGGCGCAGCAATTGAAGTTCGTCGCGAAGCGCGTCATCGGCGCGGGCGCCGCAGAATTCGGTGGCCTGAAATTCACCGGTGGAAAGATCGACGTAAGCGAGGCCGATGGGTGAACCTGAGGCATGTTTGGCGACGGACGCGAGGAAATTGTTTTCGCGAGCGTCGAGGAGAGCGACGTCCGTGGCAGTACCAGGCGTGATGACGCGTACAACCTCGCGGCGGACGAGTTTCTTGCCAGGACCGGGCAGTTCCATCTGATCGCAGATCGCGATCTTGAAGCCGGCGCGAATCAGGCGCGCGATGTAGCCTTCGGCGGCGTGATACGGAACGCCGCACATCGGAATAGGCTGGCCCTTTTCGCGGTTGCGCGAGGTGAGAGTGATTTGCAACTCGCGCGCGGCGATGATCGCATCTTCGTAGAAAAGTTCGTAGAAATCGCCTAGCCGAAAAAGCAGCAGCGCGTGCGGGTAACGCGCCTTGATGGCGTGATACTGCTGCATCAGCGGTGTTGTAGGCTCGCTCATTCCAGGGTTACTCTTCTCTGTGTCCTCAGCGATCTCCGCGGCCTCTGTGTTAATTCCTTTTCCGTCTTTTTTCTAACGGCCCACACACGCAGACAAAGGAAGGTGACCGGGCCATCGGAGATCCAATCATTCCCCGATGCCCAGATGCGTCAAGAAAAACGCATAATCCAGCGCAATCTCGTGCAAATAGTCATAGCGGCCGGATGCGCCGCCATGTCCCGCGCCCATGTTGGTTTTGAGCAGCAGCGGGTTCGAGTCGGTTTTCAACGTGCGCATTTTGGCAACGTATTTTGCCGGCTCCCAGTACATCACCTGGCTGTCGTTCAGCCCCGTTTTTGCCAAGATCGCTGGATAAGCCTTCCGCTCCAGGTTGGTGTAGGGACAATACGACTTCATGTAGAAATAATCTTCTGCGACCCGCGGATTTCCCCATTCCTCGTATTCGCCGACGGTCAGCGGGAGAGACGCGTCAAGCATGGTGTTCAACACGTCGACGAAGGGCACGTGGCTAATGACAATGCGAAAAAGATCGGGGCGCATGTTCGCCACGGCGCCCATGAGAAGGCCGCCGGCGCTACCGCCCTCAATGACGAGTTTTTCCGGCGTCGCGTAGCGTTGCGCGATGAGGTGTTCGGCCGCGGCGATGAAGTCCGTGAAGGTGTTGCGTTTTTGTTTCATGCGGCCGGCATCGTGCCACGGCTTTCCAAGTTCGCCGCCGCCGCGGATGTGCGCGACGGCGTAGATCACGCCGCGATCCAGCAAGCTGAGCCGATTCGAGCTGAAATTCACCGGCATGGAGATTCCGTAGCTGCCATAACCATAGAGAAGTAGCGGAGCCGAGCCATCGCGCGTCGTATCGCGGCGATGCACGATGGAAATAGGCACGCGGGTGCCGTCGGAAGCGATGGCGTGCAGACGCTCGCTGACGTATTGCGACGGATCGTAGCCGCCGAGAACGGGTTGCTGCTTGCGAAGGTTCCGTTCGCGCGTGCGAACGTCGTAGTCAAAGACGGAGCGAGGAGTTACGAACGATTCGTATTGGAATCGCACATGAGAAGCGCCGAACTCCGGATTTTCACCGATGGAAGCGTTGTACGCAGGCTCGGCAAATTCGATGCGATGCGACGCCGCAAGAGCGTCTGGGGCATTTGCGGTCAAATCCACAATGCGGAGAAAAGGCAGGCCGCCCTCGCGTTCGAAAAGCACGAGGTGGGGCTGGAAAACTTCCGCTGCAGCAAGCATGACTTCCGGGCGATTTGGAATCATCTCGCGCCAGAATTCTCGGCGAGGATCGGTCACCGGGGCAGTCACAAGGCGGAAAGTGCGCCCGCCGGAATTCGTGCGAATGTAAAATACACCCTCATTCGAATGAGTCGCCTTCCCGGGATGTTTCGCGGCAAGCGGACCAGGATGGTGGTCAGCGTAATATTCATGGTTCTCTTCGCGCGGAGCGAGTAACCGAAATTCTCCGGTGGCCTGATCGGCGCGCAAGTAGCGAACTTCGCTGGCCGTATGACTCGCGATGGTGAGAAGTAGAAAGGCTCCGCTGCGCGTGCGCTCCACCGCGATTCGAAACCGCTCGTCGGTCTCCTCGTAAAGCAAGGGGTCCGGTTCGGTGGTGCCCAGAACATGCCGATAGAGCCGGTGAGAACGCTTGGTCGTTTCGTCCTCGACCGTATAGAACAAGGTGCGATTGTCCGAGGCCCAGGCGACACTAGTGGCGCGTTCGAATCGCTCCGGGAAAGTGCTCCCGGTGCGCAAATCTTTGACTTGAAGCACGTATTGTTGGAAACCCGTGTTATCGATTGAATAGGCGAGCAGGTGATTTTCCTCGCTCACCTCGAAGGAACCCAATCCAAGAAACGAATGACCTTCCGCAAGCAAATTCAGGTCCAGCAGCAGTTCTTCCGCCGCGCCTTCCGCGTCGCGCCGCCGGCAATGGAAGGCGTACTGCTTTCCTTCCTCGGTCCGCGTAAAATAGAGATAGCCGCGGAGTTTATAGGGAACGGAAAGATCCGTTTGCAGGATGCGCCCCAGCATCTCCTGATAAAGCTTCTCCTGGAATTTTTCCGTGGGCTTCAGAATGGCATCGGTATAAGCGTTCTCGGCATTCAGATAGGCGATGACTTCGGCGTTTTCTTTATGGCGGAGCCAGGCGTAATGATCGAAGCGTCGATCGCCGTGCAAAACGTGCTCCACGGGTTCGCGCCGGGCGACCGGGGGCTTGGGAATTGTACCTGCTGAGGTTTCCTGGGTTGGCGCTGGCGTCGCGGTATTGGCGTCCGGATTCATGCGTCTCTTTTGTCGAGGACCAGGGTGCGGTCCGGAGTTGGTACGCGCGGCGGGGTGGGGCGACGCGCGGAATGATTCGGGTGCGTCCGCTATACTAGCGGAAGTCGGCGGCAGGAGAAAGCAGCCTGCGGCGGATCGTGAGCAACCCCATGGCAAGAGAAACTGAAATCAAGCTGAGAATCAGCGACCTGCGCGCGTTTCATCGCGCCTTGAAGCGCATCGGAGCACGCCCCGCCGGACCAGGAAGTTCCAAAGTTCACGAGGAAAATGTGATTTTCGATACGCCGCAGGGTGGCCTTGCCAAACACGGCCAATTGCTGCGCATTCGAACGGAGACGCCCGAAATTCGAGGGAAGGCAAAGAAGGCCGGACCGAAACAACGCGTGGTTCTAACCTTCAAGCAGCCGATGGTGCCGACCCCGGTCGCCGGGTTGGAGAACTCATCCTATGGGTCATACAAGGTCCGCGATGAGATTGAGCTTGAGGTCACCGACCCCGGGAATCTCACCAGAATTTTCGAAGGGCTGGGGATGAGCGGCTGGTTCCGTTATGAGAAGTACCGCACGACCTTTCGAATGCCCGATTCGAAACCCTGGGCCAACGGCCTTCTGATTGAACTCGACGAAACACCCATTGGGACTTTTGTGGAACTGGAGGGGCCCGCCACGGCAATCGATCGGGCGGCCGAGGAGCTGGGGTTTTCGAAACACGACTATGTGTTGAAGAACTACCTCCGCTTGTACATGGAAGACTGCCGCCGGAAAGGCGAACAACCGCTTCACATGGTCTTTCCGAACCGCAAGAAACCTTCCCCGTAGTCATTCGAAAAAAAATCGCTTCGAAGGTCATTCTTTTCTTGACAATGGGAAGCACGCGGCTTATCAATGCAACTGTGACTGCAGAGCAGTCACGTAACGGAGTGAATTTCCTCTCAATGAGTGCGGGCAGCGAACTCGAACCTGGCCCTAGTTGGTCAGGACTGCGGTGGGACCTGAAAATGGTTGATCGGCTGGGTGTCCGGATGATGTCGCGCGAGGCGCAAGCCACAGCGCGAGCGGTCGGGTGGGGAGGGTTCACTGGCGGCTAAAGGTAAGTCCATTTCTGTGAGGTACTTGCCCGCGGCCGAGGTTGTTCGGTGCGCGGGTTTTTTGTGGCCGGAATGAGACGCGCGAGGGGGTGACGGTATGGATCTTTACGCGACAGAATTGATGGGCGCGAAGACTTACGACGTGGCTGGGAATTATGTCGGACGTGTGCGCGAATTCTTTATCGAGCCCGCCGAAGCTCCCAATCGCGTCTCTCATTACCTGCTGTCACGGGGCCATTTTCAACCGTTGGTGGCCAAACACGACCAGGTTGCGTCTGTGGCGGCGGGGAAGATGGAGTTAAGCGTCAGCGAGCGGGCCCTTGAACTTTACCAGCCCAATGAATCGTGGCTGGCGGTTCAGAAGGACTTGCTGGATCAACAGATCATTGATACCCGCGGCCGGAAGGTCGTGCGTGTAAATGACGTCGATCTGACCCCGTTCCGCACGAATGGCAACGTCGAGCTGCGTCTGACGCAAGTCGATGTGGGGCTGCCGGGAGCCGTGCGGCGGCTGCTCCAGGGAGTGGTGCCTTACAAGGTCGTTCGCAAACTGCAGAGCAGATTGCCGCAGAGCGCGATTCGCTGGGAATTTGTGAACTTGGTTGAACCGGACCCCATGCGCCGCGTGAAGCTGCGCATCACGCACGAAAAGCTTGAGGATCTGCACCCGGCGGACCTGGCGGAAATCATGGAGGATCTGTCCGCGGCGGAGCGGCAGGGAATTATCGCGTCGCTGGACGAAGAGACGGCGGCGGCGGTTCTCGCAGAATTGGACGAGCGGCTCACCACGCAAATCGTGGAAAAACTGGATCCGGAGAAGGCGGCAGATATTTTGGAAGAAATGGC
>DATNLB010000463.1:0-4877 GCA_035603095.1 Candidatus Acidiferrales bacterium | reverse complement strand
ATCACCGGTGCGGCGGGTTTTAATTTCGCTGGCGTATAAGTGAACACCATGACGCGGGGCGGCTCGGGACCTCCCTGGGCGACGCTAAGGAGCGCGCCCATCTTGAGATCAGCGATTTTCTTTTCATCGAGGATTTCGACGGAAAGGCCGGCTTCCTTGGCCATGGCTTCGGCCTTTTCGGCCAGGATGCGCGGCGTGAGCTTGTTGGAAGGCTCGTTGACCAGGTCGCGAGTGAAATTTTGCGCATCACCTATGATGCGACCTCTTGAGACACCTTTGTCTCCCGCAGCGCGCTCCGCGTCGGAAAAACCAGCGACCAAGGCAGTTTCGATGTTCTTGTCGTTTTTCTTGTCAGTCTTGTATTTGTCAGTTTCGAAATTCGCGGCGAGCGCGCCTTCGGCGATGGCTTGGGCGGTTTCTTCGCTGGCGTGGCCCTCTCGAACGAGGAGAGCGAAGGTCTTGACGGAGCGAGTCTTCAAATAGCGCAAGGCGGCGGCGGCGATCTTGCGAAGCGTGGCGCTATTCCATTGCTCGCGCTTCCCTGCTCCGACGAGGAGCAATCGCGCCGCCTTGAGTCCGGCGGGCGCGTGGACGAGCGTGAATTCCAGAGTCTTGCCAGTCAGTTCGCCGCTCTTAGCAAGTTTTTGCAGGAGGCCCCCCGCGGCTTTGTCTAGCTCCGCGATGCGGCCCTGAATAGGATCGGCCTCTTCAAATACATACGAAACCAGGGCGTCCGTTTCGAGCGCAGCAAAGGGCTTGGTTTCCAGCGTGATCTGCATGGTGTTCTATCGCCTCCGATTGTTATACATGGATTGCTCTACTTCCCTGCGAGCTTCCTTGGTGCGTTCGTCCTGGCGGCGGTCCCATGATTTCTTGCCTTGCGCCAGAGCGATTTCGACCTTGGCGATGCCGTTGCGGAAATAGATGCGCAGGGGGATGACGGTCAACCCTTTAGATTCGGTGCGGCCTGAAAGCTTGTCGATTTCCCGCTTGTGAAGAAGGAGCTTTCGGGAGCCCAAAGGCTCATGGTTCCACGGACCGCCGGGTAAGTACTGTGCAATGTGTGCGTTAACGAGCCAAGCGCCGTTGGCTTTGAAATCGACATAGGCATCGCGAATGTTGGCTTTGCCTTCGCGGAGGGCCTTGACCTCCGTGCCGTGAAGGACCAGGCCGGCCTCATGTTTCTCAAGAATTAAGTAGTTATAGGAGGCGGCGCGGTTCTGTGCGACGATTTGCTCGCCGGACTTCGCGGACTTTTCTGTTTTTTTCGCGGGTTTGGCCACAACTTTCCATCATAGCTGCTGAGTAAAGACTTGTCACGGGGGACTCCAGGCTGGGCGAGGTCGAACTTAAGCACTGTTATTTCATGCAAGACGGCCAACCTTAGCATCCTTGCCGGGCCTCTAAAGCGAATGTTAGACTATTTGGGCTTCGTGTCGAGGCCTCGGAGAGTGCATGCGCCGCTGCGGAAGCCTATTGCTGTGTGTTGGTTTCGGACTGCTTGCGGCAGGCTGCCCGAAGGGCCAACCGGACTATAACCAAGGAAAGAAAGCGGAAACGATTCAAGATTACGACGCCGCGTTCGCCTACTATCAGAAAGCTGCCAAAGCAGACCCGTACAACGCGAATTACAAGATTAAGCTGAACCGGATACGCTTTGAAGCGAGCGAATTGCACGTTAAACGCGGTGTTGAACTGAGGAAACAAGGCGACCTCCAGGGCGCCGCAGGCGAATTCCAAAGGGCGCAGGCGATGGATCCTTCGAGCCCGGTGGCGGACCAGGAGTTACGGAATACGGTCGAGATGATCGCGGAGAAAAACCGCGCGGCCGATGCAGCGGCTGAGCCGCCGGCAGATGCGAACGAGGCGCCCCTGGCGGCATCGCCGCCAGAAATCAAGCCGCTCTCGCGCGCTCCCATTAATCTGAAGATGCCCAATCAGGAAGCGAAGATCATTTTCGACACCATCGGGAAACTCGCGGGGCTGACGGTGATTTATGACCCGGACTTCCCTGCCCGGCGGATCTCGGTGGAATTGAACAATGTGACGATGGAGCAGGCGCTGGAAATCGTGTCGCTGGAGAGCAAGGCTTTCGTGAAGCCGGTGACTGAAAATATTATCTTCGTGATTCCGGATCAGCCGCAAAAGCGCCGCGATTACGAAGAGCAAGTAGTCAAGACGATCTATCTTTCGAACACTTTCCAGCCTCAGGACATTACTGAAATTATGACCGGGCTGCGCCAACTGCTGGACCTGAAACGCATCCAGCAACTGAACTCGCAAAATGCCATCATTGTCCGCGACACACCGGACAAGCTGCTCCTCGCAGAGAAGATCATTCACGACATCGACAAGGCTAAGCCTGAGGTGGTGGTGCAAGTGGAAGTGCTGGAGGCGCGCACCGATCGCCTGCGGGATCTGGGCATCCTCCCCGGGCAAACTGCCAGCATTGCAATCAACCCAAACAACAACACGAGCAGCAGTTCCTCGACGACGACCACCACCACCGCCGCAACCACTCTAAACCAATTGCGCCACCTGAGTGGAGCAGATTACACCGTTACTTTGCCGAGCCTGACGGCGAACGCCGTCCTAAGTGATACGAACACGAAGATTATCCAGAACCCGGAAGTTCGCTCGGTGGACGGCCAGACCGCCAAACTGCGCATTGGCGACCGCATTCCTATTGCGACGGGCAGCTTTCAGGCGGGTGTAGGAGTCGGCTCGACCGGCGGCGCGGGCTTTGTAAATCCACTGGTGAATACGCAATTCACGTATCTGGACGTTGGCGTGAATATCGACCTTACGCCTCGCGTGCATCCGAATCGCGACGTCAGCCTGAAATTGAAAGTGGAAGTCTCTTCGCATACCGGCGATCAGGCGATTGGCGGGATCACCCAGCCCATCATCAGCCAGCGGGTCATCGAGCATGACATCCGTCTGAAGGAAGGCGAGGTCAGTATTCTTGGAGGCTTGGTCCAGCGGACCGACAGCAAAACGCTGGAGGGCTGGCCGGGTCTCGCGAAGCTCCCCTTGCTGAGATATCTCTTCTCGCATGACAAGACGGACCACCAAGAGGATGAAGTGCTGATCGTCCTGACGCCCCGGATCGTGCGCATTCCCGAATGGACGAAGGCGAATTTGCGACCACTGTATTCGGGCTCCGAGACGAACGTGCAAGTTAAGCGGGAGAGCGAAATCCGCGCCCCTGTGCAGCCACCAGCAACATCGCCGCAAGCCCAGACGAATCAAAACACGGGGGCGGGAGTGCCGACGCCTGCGCCAGGCGCCGCGGCCGCGGCCAAGATTCGCTTCGAGCCGCAGAGCTTGTCGTTGAAGGCCGGGCAGACGGCCACGATCGGCGTTGTAGTTGAGAACGTGAGTGACCTCTTCTCGATCCCACTGCTGCTGCAGTACAACCCGGCGGTAATCAGCGTGGAAGAAGTGCAGCACGGCGGATTCCTCTCGGGCGGAACGCAGGAAATCGCAATCGTGCAGCAGGTCTTTAAGGAAAAAGGGCAAGCGATTATTTCCGCGACGCGGCGGCAGAACACGCCCGGAGTGAGCGGAAGCGGAACGCTGATCGGAATCGTCGTGAAGGCGCTGGCGCCGGGCTCATCGAACCTGTCGATCGTGCAGGTGAATGCAAAAGATTCACAGCAAAAGTTGATACCGTTGATAACCAGCGAGGCGGCGCTGCAAGTCCAGCCGTAGGCGAATTATGCGAACGATGTTACGCAACATTTCATGCCGCGGGTCAGGCCGCAGAAGAGTCCACCGCAGGCCGTTTTTCTCCGAGGCCGGGATGACGCTGCTGGAGCTGATCATTGCGTGCGCAATACTGCTCATTCTGTCTTCCGCTGCACTGCCAATCGCTAAGTACACGGTCGTTCGTCAGAAAGAAGCCGAGCTTCACCGCGACCTCCGGGAGATAAAGGACGCGATCGACCGCTATAAAGATGCGGCGGACCGGAATAAGATTCGTGTGGAAATCGGAAGCGAAGGCTATCCACCGGACCTGGAAACGCTGGTGAAACCCATCCAGCTCGGAGCAGGTAGCGATCGTAAGATTCGTTTCCTGCGAAAGATTCCAGTGGACCCCATGACCGGGCAGGCCGAATGGGGATTGCGTGCCGTTCAAGACGACCCGGATTCGACGAGCTGGGGCGGCAAGAACGTGTTCGACGTGTACTCGAAGTCGACGGGTACGGCGCTTGATGGGACGAAGTATTCGGATTGGTAGTTCGCACGAGGATTCAAAATGGAAATGATGTCGCAAATTCGAACGGCCGGGTCATCGTTGAGGAAACGCCGCGGATTGCTGTTCGAGGCGGGATTTACGATGATCGAGTTGATGATCGTCATTACGATCATTCTCATCCTGATTGGGATGGCGGCGCAGAATTACGGCAAAACCGTGCAGCACGCGCGCGAAACAACATTGCACCATAACCTGCAGGTCATGCGGCAGTCGATCGATAACTACACATTGGACAAGCAGGCCGCGCCGCAATCCTTGGAAGATTTGGTGCAGGCCGGGTACCTGCGCAAGGTTCCGGTGGACCCGATTACCGGGGCGGCAGACTGGGTGCCGCAATACGATAGCGTTGTGTTGAGCCCGGACCAAACGAGTACGGGGATGGTTGACGTTCATTCGAATTCGCCTCGGGTTTCGCCTTTCGAGAACACGCCTTACAACGAGTGGTAGCGGATCCCTGCCTGGTTGACAAAATCATTGCGCCAATTTGCCTGCACCTTGCCCTGATTTGACGGAAGCGCGCACGTCCGATATAGTGGGTGTGCGGGGTGGAGCAGCCTGGTAGCTCGTCGGGCTCATAACCCGAAGGTCGTCAGTTCAAATCTGACCCCCGCAACCA
>DATNLB010000441.1:0-12773 GCA_035603095.1 Candidatus Acidiferrales bacterium | reverse complement strand
CCGGCACTTTTCATTTCGGTCGTCCCTGTTCCGCTGAGTATCTCTGATGAGGTCCTGCGGCTCTTTACGGCGCCGCGGGCGTTTCCGTCTCGTCCTTCGCTGCGCCGCCGGGCAGGAAGAATCTCAGACTAATCACTTGTTCGCGCCGGCGCTCTTCTTCAAGATGCCGTGTGCGTGCTTTCAGTAAATCTGTCAAGGAGATGAGCCCAAGGAATTTTCCGGATGACGGCTCCACCACCGGCATTCGTGTAATGCCCTTTTCCGCCATGCGATATACGACCGCGCGCAGTGGCTCATTCGGAAACGCCTTTACTGTTTCCTGGCGCACCAGTTCGCCGAGCGTCCGCCGCAACGCGGCTTCGCCCTCGTGCTCGATGCGCTGGAGAATATCGCCGCGCGTCAGCACGCCAACGAACCGGCCCTCGGCGTTTACGACGGGGAGCGAGAAGTCTCCCAATTCTTCATGCTGGCCGGCGCTTTTGTTGCTTCCGGCATTGCCCGGTGACTCCTTTTCCCGAACGCTACTCACGTTTCGTTCTCGTTCCTCTCCTGGAAGAATTCCCCGCTTGTTTCCCGCCCCGCGAAGAGTGGCCGTTTTCCAGCAAGGCGCTGATGGCATTCACCAGAGCCGTACCACTCGCGCGCAATTCGCTGATGCGGTGGCGCGCGACCTGTTCGAGCAGTTTTTCGCCGCGCGGCAGGAGGGATACCAATACGCGCCTGCGGTCGTCACGGTTGCGGCTCCGGCGCGCGTAGCCGTGCGCCTCGAGGCGGTCGATGAGTTCCACGGCGCTGTGATGTTTCAGCGCCAGCCGGTCCGCCAGGGCCCGGATGGTAGCTTCTTCGCCTTCGGGAAGGCCGCGGATGGCCAGCAAGAGGAGGTATTGCTGAGGCTCCAGGCCCGCCGTCTGCGCCACCGCGTCTCCCTCGCGAACGAACTTGCGAATGAGGTAACGCAGCTCCGCGAGGGCTTGGTACTCCGCCGTGGTGATCTCTTTGGCCACGGAATAACTATATCGCAATGCGATATATATTTCCACTTTAGCGCTTGCGCAGATCCATAGCAGGCTTCTGAAAAAGCCCTCTATGCCATCCCGCGCGAAGCGAGGGACCTGCTTTTTGCGAAAATGCCAGGAAAAAGCGGATTCCTCGTCGCCCGCAGCTCCTCGGAATGACGCGAATAGGAGTTTTTTGGCGGCCTGATTGAGGTAACAGGAAATTGGGAATCGACGGGATTACAGCGGCTTGCGGAAGGATTTCTGGGTTTTGTAATGTTCGTAGCCGTTGCGCTCGTAAAACTTGTGCGCGCGTTCGCGAATTACATTGGAACGCACCGACATGCTCTTGCAGCCGTGTTTGCGCGCCCATTCTTCGGCGGTGGCCAGCAGCCTCGCGCCCGCTCCCAAGCTGCGCTGCCCTTCCGCGACGACGAGCCCGTTCACTTCGGCGCGGATCTCAGCTTCCAGCAGAGGCTGCTTGCTCACGTGCACCCAGCCGATCACTCCGTCTTCCGGAGCATCTGCCACGAAGACGGCATGCAGCGAGGCAGGCTTGATTCCCCACAGCCTTTTGCGCATCTCCGGCGTCGTCGCGGGATACCCGAGCTGGCCCGCAAGCACGGCGATTTGTGGCGCATCGGCTCTTTTCGCCCGGCGAATCTTTAGCTCCTTCTTCGAGCCGTCCTTTGCCGTCTGGTTCATGCTGTTTTCCGTTGCAGACGTTTCTGGACGGCCGCACTCTTCAATTCGCGAAGGGCATCCGCAGCGATCCACCGCGCGGCCCGCGAATCGATCTTGTAAATCCGCGCCGCTTCTTGAATTGCAGCGCGATTCAGTTTCAGGTTTCGCTTTCCAATCTGCCGCAAAGCCCAGTTCACGGCCTTTCTTACAAAATTTCGCTCGTCGTGCGCCTCACGCCGGATGATCGAAAACAACCGCTGATACTTTGCGTCCGGCGCAGATTTATCGCGATACGCCAGGTATGCCATCAGCGCGAACCCTGCCCGCTTCTCGAATTCCTTCTTCCGGCGGCTCCACTCAACGGCCTTCGCCCATGCCGGCGCCGCAAAAACAAACAGGTGACAGCATGTACCGTCGCACACGTCCCAGTTATCGAAATCGCGCACCCAGCGTTCCATCTGAGACGCATTCACTTGCTCTGGCTCGTCGATCATCCCTGCTAGAATCCGTGCGTCATGCACTCCTGTCGCCCACAATTCCAATGCCAGATCGTGATTCTTGCCGATTCGACGCGCCAGTTCGTCCATCTTGGGCTTCGCCACTCCGTATACGACTTTCGCGCGAATGCCAAACCTCGCCATTCCATCAATGTTCCGCTGCTCGCCCAAAGCGCGGAGTTCGCGCAGCGCGCGTGCGCAATTCCACTCCTCTCTATCATTCTTGCGCGCGAATTTCCCTTTAGAACGTTTTGTCGGAATCGAGGAGGATCGTGACCGGGCCTTCATTGACCAGCTCCACGGACATCATCGCCTGGAAAATTCCCGTGGCGACGTTGACGCCAAGTTTGCGAAGCGCCTCGCAAAATTCTTCGTAGAGAGCTTTTGCCAGTTCCGGCGGTGCCGCGGAAATGAAGCTGGGCCGCCGCTGCCCGCGCGCGTCGCCGTAAAGCGTGAACTGCGAGACGACCAGGGCGCTGCCTTTCACGTCCAGCAGCGACCGGTTCATCTTACTCTGATCGTCTTCGAAGATGCGCAGGTTCGCGCATTTTTCCGCCATCGATGCGGCGACAGTGGACGTGTCTTCGCGGCCGACGCCGAGCAGGATCATCAGCCCGGCGCCGACCTCCCCTGTCACGCGCCCTTCGACCGTTACTTTCGCGCGGCTGACTCTCTGGAGAACCGCTCGCATGCAAACGGCTCAGTCGCCACCCTGCTTGGCGGGCTTGCGTGGCAGCATTTCCGGCAGTTGCGCGACGTTATACGCAAACACCGCCAGCACTTGCGCCCCTTCCGTCAGGTCATCCCAGCGCACGCGGTCCAACGTGTCCGCCTGGGAGTGGTGCGTCTTGTCGTAATCCACGTTGTCCTGCACGCACCAGAATCCCGGCACGCCAGCCTGATCAAAAGGCACGTGGTCGCTTCCGCCTTCGGACCGTAGCGTCGGCTCGGCCAATGCGATTTCCTTCGCGCGCGCCAACGGATTCAGCGCGCGGTCGATCGTTTCTCTCGCCGCGTAGTTTCCCATCAATCCGAGGGTCAGAACTTTCCCGGTACCGCTGTCGTGCACCAGCACTCCGGAAATTTTCTCCAGTTCGTTCTGGTGTGCTTTCACGTAAGCCTTCGAACCGTTCAAGCCCTGCTCTTCGCCAGTGAAAAGCACGAACCGGATCGTGCGCTTCGGCTTCACACCCAGCTTTTGCAGCGCCCGCGCCGCTTCCAGTACGGCCATCGAACCGGTGCCATTGTCCGTCGCGCCAGTTCCCAAATCCCACGAATCGAGATGGCCTCCGATGATTACGACCTCGTCCGGCTTTTCGCTTCCCGGAATTTCCGCCACAGTGTTGTAGACCTCGACGGGTTTCCCGCTGAAGCCGCTTTCAATATTCACTTCCACTTCCACGGCGCTCGCGTCCACCAGGCGCCAAAGCAAGGCAAAGTCTTCTCGCGTGGTGTAAGCGGTCGGGACCGCGCCGGGAACATATTCCCTTCCGCTAACGCTCATGTTCAGCAAGCCGTAGGATTTATCCGAGCCGAGCAGCACCGCAGCCACTCCTTCTTCGGCAAAGAATTTCGCCTGCATCTGCCGCATTTTGCGGTAGGCCTCGAAGTCGAACGGCTTTTGTTCGTCCGATTTCGGCCGCGCAACGGGAATCGTATTTTCCGCCCACGGTGTTAACAGCGGATTGCCGGGAGAAACCGTTTCTCGAATGCGCCCGGCGAGTACGATAGCGCCCTTTAATTTGCCCTTGTATTGCTGTAACTCTTCCGCGTTCTCCGCGGTGATCCCGATGACCCGCCCGTGCGCCATGCCCTTTGTGCTCGCGGACCAGCCTGCCGTCTCCAGCGTCAAGCGGTGCTCCGTCGGGACGGTGACGCGGCCACTGGCGGGTCCGCGCGTCCAGCTATTGGCAATTGTCCACGGCTCGAGGCGCACGTTTGCGAGTCCCGCTTCCTTGAAGCGCTCCATTGTCCAGTGACTCGCCTTGTCCAGTTGCGGCGAGCCGGTCAAACGCGGGCCGATGCGGTCGGCCAAGTACTCCAGGTTGGATTTCAGTTCCCCCTGACTGGCTTTCACCTGCTCTAGAATTTTCGTATCCATTTCTGAAATCGGGTCGGGCTTGGGCGCTTCCGGCTTTGCCGCGTCCGCCGAGGGCCGGGATGGCAGCGGGCGCCGCGGCAACATGGCCGGCAGTTGCGCCGTGTTGTACGCCCATACCGCGAGCACCTGCGCGCCTTGATTCAGTTCGTCCTTCCACACTTTGTCGAAGGTGTCCGACTGGCTGTGATGCGTCTGGTTGTATTCCGCACCGTCCTGAACAACAAAGAACCCCGGCACGCCGACGTCGTCAAACGATGCGTGATCCGTTCCGAATGTCCTCCGCATGGTCGGCTCAAGCAGTTTCAGTTCCTTCAGCGGCGCAAGCACCTGGTCAACAATTTCGCGGTCCTGATAGTTGTCGTGCAATCCTAGCGTCAGCACGCGGCCCGTGCCTGTATCGTGAACCAGCACCGCCGAGATTTTTTCCAACTCGTCCTTGTGGGCATCCGCATATTTCGCAGAGCCGACAAGTCCCTCTTCTTCTCCGGTGAACAGAACGAACCGGAGGGTCCGCTTCGGCTTCAAGTTTAATTTCGCGAGCGCTCTCGCAGCTTCCATCACCGCCATCGATCCCGTGCCGTTATCCGTTGATCCGCTCCCGAGGTCCCACGAATCCAGATGCGCGCCGAGGATCACCACCTCATCCGGCTTTTCGCTCCCGCGAATTTCCGCGACCGTGTTGTATACATCCATGGGCTTGTCGCCGAACGAGTTCGTCATCTCGATCTCGACTTCCACTTTCCCGTGCTTCTGCATGCGGAACAGCATCCGATAGCCTTCGCCGGTGACGAACGCGGTCGGGATCACGCCGATATCGAACTTCTCCCCGCCGATGCCGGTCATATTCAGCAGGCCGTGCGGCTTGTTCGAATCGCGCAGCACCGCCGCGACGCCTTCCTGCCTGAAAAACTCGTTTCGCGCGCGCGCTACTTCCTGCATCGCCGCAAACGGCGACGGCGCGGGCGGCTCTCCCTTCATGGGTGGCGGCGCCTGCATCGGGCGAATCACCTCTCGATTCAAATTCTCCGGCCTGGGCGGAGAGAGACTCTCGGGCTCCTGGTAGATAACGATCGCGCCCTTCAGCTTCCCGCGAAATTTTTGGAAATCCTCTTTCGTTTTTGCGTCGAAGTACACGACCAGCCCGTGCACCACTCCGTTGGTGCCCGGCGACCATCCCGCTGATGCAATCGTCAGCGGATGCATAGCGGGACTCACGATGCGCGCGTGCGCCGTCCCGCGCGTCCAGGAGTGCGCGATGGTCCAGGGCTCCAGCTTTACGTTCGTCAAGCCGTACTCGCGGAACTTGGCCGCGGTCCAATCATTCGCCTGTTTCAGTTGCGGCGAACCCGTCAGCCGAGGTCCGATCTCGTCCGACAGGTACTCCAGGTTATCCATTGCCTGGCTGTGATCGTGAATCTCGCTTAATATCTGCGTGTCCGCCGCAGCGAACGGATTGGCATCATCTGGCGCAGGCTTCGCCGATCCCGCCCGCACTCCCGCCAGGACAAGTACCGCGACGCACACAAGAATTACCACTCGACGTGAGTTCATTCCATCTCCCTCGAAGTCTTCAACAAGATTTCACTGAAAGAGTTTCATCACCTTCGCTCAGCCAATCCCACGCGCTTCCCGTCATGGCCGTGCGGTCCACTCCCTGGACTTGTTCTTATAGACGTGCGGAGCCGGTCATTTCGTTTCTTCATTTTTCAGCGGCTCTCAGCTCGCACCGTGATTTTCCATTTCTTCTCTGCGATTCCTCAGCGTCCTTTGCGTCCCTGCGTTATCTTTCTCTTATTTTTCCGCGGCGGGGCAACGTCGCGAAGCCACGCGGTGACGACTGGCACCTTGGACAAAAATAGCTACTTCGCCCAGCTACAATCGCGCGCCGGATCGGTGTCTTGCAGCGATGGCAGTTTTTCCCCTCGCGTCCGTACGCGCGATGGTGCCGCTGATATTCCCCCGGCTCGCCTTCGGCGTCAAGAAAATCGGAAATCGAGGAGCCATGCAACACAATCGCTTTCCGCAAAATGTGTTGCAGTGCGCGGCGCAAGGTCTCCGCTTGTTTCCTGTTCAGTCTGGCTCCCAACCGCGCTGGATGGATCTTCGCTTTCCACAGGCTCTCATCCGCATAAATATTCCCGACGCCGCGCAGCACGCTCTGGTCCAGCAGCAGCGCCTTGATCCGCGCGCGCCGCCCGCAAATCCTGTTCGCGAACTCCTCCTCTCTCACTTCGAGCGGGTCGGCGCCGAATCCGCTCAGCTCTTCGGCAAGCAAAGCTTTCGTCAGGTAAGCGATGCGCCCGAAACGCCGCGCATCCGTGTAGCGCAGTTCGCGCCCGTCATCCAAAAGCAGGCAAACGTGGGTGTGTTTTTTCAGCGGCTGCCCGGCAGGACTCGGCGCGATCTGGCCGGTCATGCCCAGATGCACGAGCAGCGACGCCGGCGCCGCAGCGCCATTAGTTACAACGCAGGCTTCTCGATTCACCGCGGACAGCCGCAGCAGCATGAATTTACCGTAACGCTCCACGGCCTCGATCCGGCGCCCTGGTAAATGTTGCTCCAGGGCCGCCGGATCGTCGATAAAATCTGTTTTACCCAGCGTGACGGATAGAATCCGCCGCCCGAGGATCGCTTGCCGCAATCCTCGCGCTACCGTTTCGACTTCGGGAAGTTCCGGCATAGGAAGAACGAACCTTCAAAATAGCACAGCCCTGCGGTCAATGCTCTGCACAGAGCAAAGTGATCTCGCGTGGCCCGGTCATCCTGAGATTCGACGAAGTCGAACCCGAAGGATCTCAGCTGAATGCTCACGCCGAGATGTGGAACAGTTGAGATCCTTCGCTTCGCTCAGGATGACAACGTGGTGGATTTGGCGCTGCCCGCCGCGGCCCGCGCTCCTACAAAGGAAACCGCGCCAGGTTATGTTGAACTACTTCTTGTGATAGTTCGGATAGGGCGGATGCTCCGGGATCACGACCGGATTCTTCTTCAGCGCCTCCAGTGTGAGCTCGACGGCCTTTTCGAGTTGCCGGTCGTGGCCCGCCGCAACCGACGCTGGATCGTTTTCCACTTCAATATCCGGCGCGATTCCGTGGTTCTCCACTTCCCATTCGCCTTTTAGGCCGTAGATGGCTACGCGCGGCGCCGTGACAAAACCTCCGTCCAGCAGCGGCGGATAGCCATAAATCCCGACCAATCCGCCCCAGGTGCGCGTGCCGACCAGCGTCCCAATTTTGTCCTGCCTGAACATCCACGGCAGCGCATCGCCGCCCGATCCGGACATTTCGTTGATGATCATCGTTTTCGGACCGTAGATTTGCGCCAGCGGCGAGCAGAACGCTTCGCCTTCCCGGGAAATCGCGCAGTTCCGCAACGGGCGCTTCAGCATGTCGATGATGTAATCCGCCACTTGGCCGCCATGATTGTAGCGCTCGTCGATGACAGCGCCTTGCTTGCCAACTTGCGCATAATAGAAGCGGTTGAAATTGAGGTAACCGCCGACGGCCGTGTCCGGAACGTGAACGTAGGCCAACTTTCCCCCGCTCAGCTCGTCTACTTTTCGCCGGCAATCTTCTTCCCAAGCGCGGTTGCGAAGAGCGAATTCGCTCGGCAAGGGCACCACCGTGACTTCCCTGGCGTCTTTGCCGTCCGCGTTCGGGCCCACCTTGATTCTGATCTGCTTCCCGGCGGTGTTCTCAAAGAAGCTATGGACTTCTGCCGGTGGACGAACCTCGCGCCCTTCCACCTCCAGCAAATAATCGCCCGGCTTCACGTCCACACCGGGCTGCGTCAGCGGCGCGCGCAGATCGGGGTTCCAGTTCTCCCCGTTGTAAACCCGGGCAAAGCGGTAGCGCCCGTTCTCGATCTTGTAGTCAGCTCCGAGCAATCCACCCTTCACCCGCTTCGGCTCCGGCACATCCCCGCCACCAATGAACATGTGGCCGATGGTGATCTCTCCCAGCATTTCCCGGAAGAGGTAGTTCAGGTCCGCGCGTCCTCCCAAGCCTTTCAGATAAGCTGCATATTTTTTCTCCGCGGCGTTGAGGTCCAGCCCGTGATGATGTGGGTCGTAGAGGAAGTCGCGCTGGATGCGCCAAACCTCGTGGTACATCTGGTTCCATTCGGCGCGCGGGTCAACATAAACCTCCATCTCGTCCAGCTTCAGGGCGCCGTCGCCGGGCTTGGGCGCAGCGTCCGTTTTGGCGATGAACCATCCCGGCCCCTGGCGGTACAGCACTTTTTCGCCATTGGCGGAAACTGCGAATCCATTGATCCCACCGAGGAACGGCTCGGTCTTCCGCGTTGTGAGATCGAATTTAGAAACCGTGACAGGAGTGTGCTCCTCGAATCGCGGCACATCCACAGTCTCGGAGAGAAACAGGTTCCCCGCCTTGCCCGTGTCCAGGCTCACGAAGTTCGCAGGCTTAATCGGCAGCGCCACGATCCGCTGCCCGATGCCCTCCAGGTCGATGGTGACTTTGACGGGCTCCTCCTTCTTCTTCTCGCCTTCTTTGCCCTTCTCACTTTCTTTAGCCTTGTCGCCTTCTTTGCTCTTCTCTCCCTCTTTGTTCTTGTCGGCTTCCTTGCCTTTGTCTGCCGAATCTTTCTTCTCTTCCGCCGCTTTTTCTTCGTCGCTCTGCGGCTCCACCGGCGAGGGATCGCCCTTCTTGAGCACCGCCGCGTAAACACTCCTCAAAACCGGATGCTGGAAACTCGACAAATCCAGCCAACCCGCGGAAAGTCCCACATCCGTGCTTACGGCAAAGAACAGCGATTTCCCGCCCTTATCGAATACCGGATATCGCGCGTCGCTAATCCCGTCCGTGATTTGCGATTCTTTGCCCGCTTCCACCGAGTACACGAAAACGGCGCGCAAATGGTTCTCGAGCAGCTTGGCGTAGGTCAGCCATTTACTGTCCGGCGACCATGTCTCACTGAAACCAGACGTCGGATCGTCGTAGCGATCCGTCGTCACTTTCACCGGCGTGCCCTTCTCCACGTCGACGTACCACAGGTTTAGGCGCTTGTCCGGGTAAGCAATCTTCTTGCTGTCCGGCGACCACAAGGGTGAGTAAAAATACGACGGAGGATTGCCCAGATTGATCTTCTTCACTGTCTTGGAGCCTGATTGATCGACGATGTGCAGGGCATACTCGCCGGACTCATCCGAAAAATAGGCGATCGATTTCCCGTCCGGTGACCACGCCGGATCGCGTTCGGCCACCGCCGGCGTCCGCGTTAAATTGCGGATATCGCCTTTTTCCCCAGGGACGGTAAGAATTTCACCTCGGGCTTCGAACACGGCGCGCGCGCCGGCCGGCGAAATCGCCGCATTCTGAATCTTGTCTCCTACTTTCACGTAGTGCGGCCGCGTTGCCGGCAGATCGCCGGCGATTCGAATGGTTACCCTTTTCGATTTGCCGTCCTTTGGATCAAAAACATAAATTCCGCCGAACTGCTCAAAGATGAGCGCGTCGGGCCCCGCGGAGAGCGACTTGAAATCAAGCCCCTTATTCTCGATCACCTGCTTGACGGTCTTTGACTTCGTGTCGTATGCGAAAAGAGTCACCGGACCGTTGCGGTCGGAAAGGAAATATACGGTGTCGCCGAACCACACCGGATGGGAATCGTTCGAATTCTCGCGCGGCACTTTTTCCAGTGCCAAGTCGCTTAGCCGCACGATGTAGATTGGGGTGGTCTGTCCGCCTCGGTATCTTTTCCACGCCTCTTGCCACTGGAAATTCGGCACATAGGCGATTCGCGTTCCATCCGGCGAATACGATCCACTAAACGCGCGCCACATCGGGAGGGCCTCGGCAACGCCACCTTCTACCGCCACGGTATAGAACCGCGTCAAATCCGCGTAGGCCTCGCGGTCAGAAACAAACAGCACTCGCTTCCCATCCGGCGTCCAGCCGATCACCCCATCCTGCCCGGGATGCCACGTCAGCCGCTTCGGCTCGCCGCCATCCGCCGGCATGACGTACACGTCCGTATTGCCGTCATAATGCCCGGAGAACGCAATCCACTTCCCATCCGGCGAAAAAATCGGATCGCCCTCATGGCCTCCGGTCGTCAACTGCCGGGCATCGCCGCCGTCGCGCGGCAAGCTCCAGAGATAGCCGCCGTAGGTGAAAACCACCTGCGTCTTGCTCAACGTCGGCGATTGAACCAGCAGGGGCATTTCTTCCGCCGCGCCGGACACGGCCACAAAAGCGAGCAAAATGCCAATCAGAATCGCGATTCGAAAGCGCATGCTTCCTCCCGGAGAAGATTCCATCGTGACTTGGAAATGATACAAGTGCCAGCGGCGCGGCCGAACTTCAAAATCATCCTGTTCTTAAGTATCCCCCACCACGCAGAACCCAGTTTGTCAGACGTAAGGAACGCCAAAAGTGTTTGCCAAGAATGAGACTGTTTCACGGCAGGAGCGCGAATACCCGCACTGGTCCGCCTGAGCCGCCCTCCAGCTTGATCGGAGCCACGATCAAGAACGCGCCTGATTCGGGCAATTCGCTCAGATCGGCCAGGTTTTCAAGCTGATATAAACCAGCTCCCAACGCCAGATGATGCACGGCATAATCACTCGACGCGCCGTGGTCGATACTCAGCGTGTCGCACCCAAGCCCGCTCACCTTTCGCTGTATCAGCAGCTTCGCCGCCTCCGCCGAGAATCCCGGAAAATGCATCTTGCCCTGGGCATCCTGATTCCGGTACTTCCGCACATCCGGCCAGCGCGACGCCCATCCCGTGCGCAACAGCACAATCGCGCCTTCGGGAATCCGGCCGTGGCGCTTTTCCCAATCCTCGATCCGCGCGGCTGCAAGCTGATAATCCGAATTCTTGCCACTCTCGGCGCGGACATCGATCACCACCGCCGGCCCGAACAATTGTTCCACCGGGATTTGATCCACCGTCGTCTTCCCCGGCGGAAAGTGCGCCGGCGCATCCAGATGCGTTCCATAATGCTCCAGCATCCAGAAGCTCCGCGTGAAGTATCCGTTTTTCTCAACGCTGGCATTGACCGTCGCTTCAAAAAACTTCTGGTCCCCCGGCCACGGCACCAGCTTGTCGTTAATCGCGTAGCTCAGGTCCAGCACACGTGTCTTTCCGGAGAGAATGCCTTCGAGCATGGAATCATGATGCGGGCTCTGTGAGAGGAACGCAAAAAGGAGAGCAAAACAAACGGCAAGAATATTGGAGCGGCCAAAGGCAGCCATCTCTCACCTCGATTCACTCTGCGCCTGACAGCCCTTGCACTGTTCCGGGTTCACTTGTGGAACGGCCACCGCCGGCGCGGGGCATCAGGGCAGCGGAATGCCCGGCGTCGCAACGATCCCGGCCATGCGCAGGATTTCCTGATACTCCAGGTCGCTGAGCAGCGAAATGATCAACCGCACGTTCTTCAGCAATTTCATTTTCTTCAGCGTGGGATTGGCGCGCAGCTCCGCCAGCGTCACTTGCCGGGGCAGCTTTTCGAAGGCCCGCAGGTCCGCAACCAGGTTTTTTCCCGTGCGATCGTGCGGGTCCGGGTAAGGATCTCGCGTCACTTCAGCGATCGAATACAGCGAGCGCTCCGGTGCCGAGTGATAACACAGTACCCGGTCGCCCTTGCGCACCTGTTTCAACGCGCGAATCGCGTCAGGCTTCGCCCCCGCGCCGTGCCACATCTCCTTGCCTTTTACGAACAGGGTGTCCCAGTGATAGTGGTGTGGGTCGGCGCTGAAAATCCAGTGGTGTCGCTGCGCAGTCGTTATCGCCATCGAGGCTTCGAGTCGGCAGCAATATACACGCTGGCATCCAAAAAGCGAAACAAAATATGACGGGTAGGGGAAAGCGGGGCTTAGCGGCGGGACCAGACGGACGTGGCCACATTTCGGCGAAAGGAATATAACGTGTTTATTTTCAATATGTTAAGGCCATCTAACCTGCGTCCACAAAAATATCCTCTCCACGAACTTCAATGGCGTAGCAATCCACCCCCACAGTTGGGTTCTGGCTAATCTTGCCGGTGGTCACGTCGTACTGCCAGCCATGCCACGGGCAAGTCACTATGTTTCCGTCCATAACACCTTGGCCCAGCGGCCCGCCACGATGGAGGCAGGTATTGTTGATGGCATAGAACTTGCCCCCGACATTTGCCAGAGCAATCGCTTTGCCCTCCACCTGAAACTCTCGAATCGTTCCCGGAGTGATTTCATTCGTCTTTGCTGCTCGCGCAAACGCCATCTAGTTTTCACTCTCCTACGATATGGGTTGAACTTCGTCCCTCTTCAGACCTCAGCCCGATCCGGCTCTCCGGCGCGGGACGAATTTCTTTTCCTTTACATCCTTTACTTCATTTACTTCATTTACCTCATTTACCTCACTTACCCGTCCTAGCCGTAAAGCCTCGGCGTTCAGGCCGGGGATATAAGGCTGCTTTCTTTTTTCTTCGGTTTGTTCTATCCTCTTCGCGTCCAAAAGACCTACGGGCGGATAGCCCGAAAGTAAAGC
>DATNLB010000201.1:0-6097 GCA_035603095.1 Candidatus Acidiferrales bacterium | reverse complement strand
GCTTCGCCGCACCGAACCAACGCGCGACGAAGCCCTTTTTAATCCAAAACAACTTACAATCCGCCGTTCTCTATGCTTCAGGATAGCCAAACGCGAGGGCGGGCCGACTGTTGTCGGCCCGCTTTTTATTTAACGACTCTGGTTGTCTGCGTCTAGGAGACTGCTTCGAGGGCCGCTCGAAGCGGAGCTGCAAGTAGCCAGAGTAGAAGAATCATCATACCTGCAGCGATCAGCGGGACGCGCAGGAAGTTGGGGCGAAGAAGCGAGTAGACGGAAGCAAAACCGGGAATCAACACAAGGAACCAGATGGCGGCAAATTCAATCCAGCCACGCGTGTTATGTGGAATCACCGTGGGGATAGAACCGAAGCCCATGCCGCGTGGAACCCCAGGAAGCTGGCAGGCATAGCTCACAGTAACGCAAAGCAGAAGGACGATCGCGAAAGGATCTCGCTTCTTGCTCATCAGTACAGGCGCGGCTGGGCTGTTCTTTGCCCGGCGGAACGAATCTTCCGCATGGCCAAATGGCAGGGGCTCTTCGGGAAGAACGCGAGCCCAGCCGAAAGCAAGTGGAACCGCCGAACCGAGACTGAGTGCGGCGAGGAAGAGAAATGCAAGACGATAATCTAAAACTAGTGCGGCGAACATTTTCAAGGGATAGGGATGCGCCGCAGGAACGGAAAATCTTGAGAAAGAGGGTGGAGCACGAAGACGAATGAAAAGTCACAACCCGCGACTCAATGGGCCGCGTCTATTTGCGCTCCGCGGGAACTCGAATGGCTTCATTCATATCCGTGTTGGCTTTCGTGCAAGACTCGCGGTCACCTCGATAACAATGCTCAAGGTCCTCCAAATAATTTTGCAGAATTCTCGCGCGAATCTTGCTTAGGCCTTTTTGGCGGGCTTCGTCCAATGCGGCCTTGGCCTTCTGCTCGCTAACTTGGTCGGCATGTTCGCCGAACTGCTCGACGGCGTTAAAGGCGCTCCAGTACGTCCGGTCCTGCCGTTCGCGCTCTCGCGTCACTTGCTGTTTCAGGGTATAGACCAAGAGGTAGTTGGCCCCCAGGACGAACGTGAGCCCCGCGATTCCAAGTATCATGAGCCGCTTGAACACGGTGCGGAGCCTATAGCATCTGCTAATTACATTCCAGCATATTATTCTTTCCTATAAACCGCGTGCGGCAAGGCCATGGTCCCGACGGGTGCGGCGATTCGCGAGCAGAAGATGGCTGAGGAGCGCTGGGGTCATGCGATGCGAAGGGAAATTGCTAGAAAAGAGAGAGGAACAACTGGTCCATGTCGCCCGTTAGCCTCGACTTAATCCCAGATTCAGGATTCTTCAATTCGCGGCAAATGAAAGAGACGCTTATTTCGTGGAAATTCTTGTTTTCAAAGCGTGCTATACGGTACATACATCGCGACGCCTTGGGTACATAGTGCTGGCTACTGGGGTCTGAATCCAGGCATCTCGAACTTGGTGCAATATTGCAATTCCTAAGGAACTTGGTTTCGCCATTCCACATCTCTTTACCGCTTTTGGTATTCCGGACGCTGTGTGTTCTTCTTGGCGCTGTGGCGCCGGGAATCACCGCGGGCCAAGATTCTCCGGCGAAAGAGAAACAAGCGGGTACGGTCCAAGCGCAAATGCGCAACGTCACGTATCATTTTTCGGAAACCGTGGTCGTGGAAATAAGATCGCTGAAGGGTGAGCTCGTGCCCCTCGGCAAAAATGAATTCCCCGTCTTCGACGACAAAGATTCATTTAACCTGCGCATAAGCACGGCGGAGATCGCCATTGATTCGTCAAACTTGGCGAACGTCCTAAATTCTTATGTTTTCGCGCGTCCGCATTCGCCCTTAACAGAGCTATCCATCAGCGTTGATAAGGGGCGCCTGAAAGTGAAAGGAAAGCTCCACGACAAGGGGGACATCCCGTTCGAATCGGAGGGGACTCTCAGTCCCACCGATGACGGAAAACTTCGCCTGCACGGCGAGAAGATCAAAGCGATGCACCTCCCGGTAAAAGGCCTGATGGATATCTTCGGTATCGATATGGGCGGGTTGATCAAGGAGGGCAAAAGTCCCGGTGTGCAGGCCCAAGAGGACGACCTGATCCTCGATCTGGAACAGATCCTGCCGCCTCCCCATATTGAAGGCAAGGTGGTTTCCGTGCGAATGGAAGGCGACACCATCGTTCAGGTTTTTGGCGGTCCGGATGCCAAGCCGATGAAAAATATCCGCGCCGGAAATTACATGGCCTACAAGAAAAACCGTCTGCGGTTCGGCAAGCTGGTCATGAACGATGCGGACTTAGTCCTCATCGACATGGATCCAAATGATCCACTCGATTTCTATCTGGAACATTACAAAGAACAGCTTTCGGCGGGCTATACAAAAATTACGCCGGGCTCCGGCTTGCGCGTGTATATAAAAGACTTTAACAAGCTTCATCCTACTACCCAAGCGTCTCTCGGCAACGACAAGACGAAGTGAAGTTGAAGTTCGGAACCGCTCGCTTTTCGCTTCTGGACTCTCGACGGCGGGCGAGTAGGCCGAGTGGGCAAGGGCAGCACCTGCCCGTTTCCTGGACTTCCTACCAGTTTCCTGCGCCGGAGCCGAGTTGTAAATTAAAGCTGCCCCAGTCCAAGGTGAGGCTATGAGCGAATTCACCGTTTGGATGCAGAGCAATTGGTACGCGCTAGGAAACCTCCTGTTTCAATTTGCCTTCCTAGCCGCAGGAGTCTGGTTTGCGCGCGAAATCCTGAGAACGATCAGGGCCTCGCAGGAGCAGGTCGGGGCGCTGCTAAAGCTGTCGATTACCGGTGCGAATACCGAGCGGCACTCGCCGATTGCCGTTGCCGAGCGAACTCTCGCAGGTGCCAGTCCCTATTGGCTTACGCCGACGGAGATACCTCCTATTGGCCCGCTGGGGCCCCCAGAAAATGGTCCCGGTCGCTTGGCGGTTGCCCGGCACAGCCTGGTGGTGTGGCTGCAGACACCCATGAGTAGTGGAGACGCTGCCCCCTGGCGCAGAGCGATCAAGTGGCTGCAGGCCCCCGCCGGGAGCTGACCTGAGTTGGAAAGTAACTACCACGGGCCAGATCCTGATACGGCCCGATGAGAAGCCTCGTGAACCTCGCACGCCTCACTGCCGCTAACTCGTTTCGCGGTAGTCTCGGTTCAAAAACCTCAACTATGCTCGTGATCTGGCGCAATGATTAGTAGCGATTGGCGGACGGCGCAGAGGGGAAGGATCGGGCAGCCAATCAATGCGGCGCCAGAGTCGAGGAGAGACTTTCTTTGGCGGCGTTTTCGTAAAGGTGAAGGAGTTGTGCGGCGCGCTTGAGCAAGTCCGCGGGCAGGTCGCCGGGTTGATAGTCCACCCACCCTGTGGTGTAGACAAGGTTTATCTTGCGGCCGGAACAGACCATTTCTAGGGCGCCGAGCCGGTTCAAGACCGCCTTGACTTCGCCCAGATTGCATTCGGGCAGCACCAGCAGGAAATCGTCGCCGGCGAGGCGCGCGGCGAAATCGGAGCCGCGGCACGCCTTCTTCAAACGCCGTGCGAGCTCTTTCAAAGCCTCATCCATTGCCGATTGGCCGTAGCGCTGGTTGATCTCGGCAAACTCATCCAGATGAACGGTGGCTAGGCTCAGCGCCGTATTCTGCCGCCGCGCGCGGGCAATCTCTTTCCCAAGCTGCTGCTCGATGAAGTCTCGCGTGTGCAAGCCCGTGACCGGATCGATGCCGGAAGAATCGGAAATTTCACCAGGCTGCGCGTCCGCGCCGGCGTTCTGGCCGCTCAACTGCTTTCGCTGCCGGCGGAACGACCATTGACGGTAGAGCATCCAGCCATTGAAAAGTAGAAGCAGGCACAAAATTCCCCAACGCGCCTGATCGGAACGGATTTCGTAAAAATGCTCGCTGTGCCGGAAAAAAGAGGGGAACGAGGAGAGCAGGAAGGCCAGCGCCGAGAGCGTGGCGACGAAAAATGCGGAGAACCAAAGCCACCACTCGCGCCGCGCGAGTTTCCGCAGCCTGGATTCCGCTTGCTGTGCGCGGAGGGTATCAGGTCCCTCAAGAGGCGAGGAATTGTGTTTGCTGGGGCGGAGACCGAGTATTGATTCCATGTTTCTTGCGGAAAGACCTATGCACTACCACATTAGGCCGGTGCTACAGAATAAGGCAACGCCGAAATGGTACAGGCCGTTCACTTCAAGAACCTGACCGGATGGGCAGGGCGGAGGCCGGGCTTCCCGCGATGCGGCGAACGGCGATTCCGTGTTCACGGCGGAGGCCGCTTCAAATGAAAAACGCCTCCGGCTAGACCGGAGGCGTCTTGAGGTGGCGCCGAATCGAATGGGAAAAAGATGCGCTCTCTAGGGCTTGGCAGCGGGCGGCTGAGTCGTGGCCGGCGCGGGTTTTGCTGCTGCCGGCTTCGGTTGCGTTGCCGCGGCGGCAGCCTTGACCGGGTAGGCCTGATCGTAGAGGCGCACTATGTCCTGCGTGACGTCGATCTGCGTGGAGGCGTAGAGAATCGGAGTGCTCTGCGCCGAGGAATCCAGGACGACGGAGTAACCGTTTTCGCGCGCGTAGCGATCCAGCACGTCCACCATCTTGCGGCCGATGCGGTCGATGACGTCAGCTTGCGCGGCGTTCACGTCTTCCTGGTATTCGGTGTTCATACGATCGAGCCGCTGCGCGAGCCGCTGACCCTGTTGCCTAAGGCGGGCTTCTTCTTCCTGGCTGAGCTTGTTGGCGCCGGCCTGAAGACGCTGCTGCAGGTCACTGATCTGCTTATTCAGATTCTCGATTTCGTTCTGACGGGAAGCGAACTGCGATTGCAATTCCGCGGATGCCACTTTGCCCTCCGCGGTGGTGACGATGGCCTGGCGAATGCTGATGACGCCGACCTTGCTCGATGCGGCCGATCCGGCCGCGGTGGGCGCCTGTGCCCAGGCGGCTGCGGCGCTCAAAATGCACGCGGCGGCGAGGGCAGCTGTAAGAGTTAACACATTCCGTGACCCCAACCGGGTCGGGGTCAACAATTTAGAATTCACTTTTTTCTCCTTGTTGTAGTCCGCCACGGAGAAACCGGGGCGAACCCGCGCCAAGTCAGCTTGGCTTAAAACTGATTCCGCTCCCAGCGGGTATTACGAGTGTATTGCAAACCTCAGAGTATAGCCGACGCGGTTTGCTTGCCGCAATCAGAAAGCACAGCCTCCTGCCACTGGGATGCAGCTCGAATTCTTCCGCCCGCAGCAAATTCTCTCTCCTGCCAGCTCCGTCAGTTCGGCATGGGGAATAGCAAAACGCGGTTATGTGCCTGATCCACGATAACCGCCAGATTGGTGAACTGGTCGATGGCCACACCGAATGTTCCGGAACCTGGAATGCCGAAGGTCTGGCGGGTCTTAAAGGGATTCGAAAGCGTGTCCACAATAGAGATCGTGTTGCTGGCGGAGTTGGAAGTGAGAATCGCGCCGGTCTGCGGATTCAGCGCCAGCGAAGTGGGATTAATGCCGACGTTCACGGAGCTGCCGCCACCGGAGTCCGGATTAAAAGCGGTGATGACGTTTGAACCGCTGGAATTGGCGTAGAACTCCCCGTTGTTCGCAGTGCCAGTGAACACGGTCGGATCGAAAACGATGCCCGTGGGCGTGGCCGTGACGGAGCCGGAGGGAATGGTGGTGCTCAGGGTCGGAGTTTGCAGACCGATTTCCACGACAGCGAGCGCTCCTTGCGGAGCGCCGCCGCTGACCAATTGCAACGAAGTGACGACGGCGATGCCTTGATTGTTGGTGCCGCGGTCGGGATCGATGGCCACCGCGATAGGCTGCTGGATGCCGCCGATACTTGTGGGCGTCAACGTGGTAGGCGGAGTGGTGCCTGGCGCGGGGAAGAGCAGGCCGAGATTGATCATGGTTACTGTGTTGGAACCGGTGTTGGCAACGATGGCTGCGCCGGTCGCGTCGTTGACGGCAACTCCAGCGGGATTTGTCCCCGTCGATACGGCGGGAACTTTTTGCGCCGGAGGATTCGCAGTCAGATCGATAACCGAGGCGTTGCTACTGCCATTGTTCGCGATGACAGCCAGG
>DATNLB010000407.1:0-2806 GCA_035603095.1 Candidatus Acidiferrales bacterium | reverse complement strand
TGCAAAGGGCACGACAGTCTTATGCCAGCTCGGGCTACCCCGGACCTTGCCGTCCTCCCGGGCGACAAAGTTCAAAGTCGCACCGTCCGCCATCAAAAACGGGGCGATTTGGGCGGCGGCGGGCGCAGATGATTTTTTCGTAGGCGAATTTTGGTCGTTCTGTTGTCGCATAATTCGACATGCTTGCTCTTGATCCTTCCCATTTTCAATCAAGGGAAGCTCACTAAACGCGGCGGGCGATAGTGGGCTACTTGTGATTGTGGCGAAGCCTGGTGAGCAATTTTATACAGACGCCGTCGGTCAACGAGCGCATCCTTCCCGAATCAAGCCACCAGTGACTCCACGCCGAAACACGTCGGGGGCGAATGGGAGGGCGCAATGCACGATTCGCGACGCTACCGCGATAGCGCGGCAGAGTGTCTGGCGGCTCAACAAGCATGCCAACCTTATTATCGCAAACTTCATCTCTCTATGGCCGCCTCATGGCTCTCGCTCGCCCGGCAGGATGAGGCAATCGACAATCTGGTCGCGAGCTGGGACTTAGTTCACGATCCGCAAACCTTCGTTTCAGGGAACCGGCTATAAGCAGGCACTGAGACGAAATGGGCCGTTCGGCGTAGATCTTCATTTTGCGCAGTGGAATCGCTATAATCCTTCTGCCTCGCCCTGCCTTCGTCGGTGGGGAAGGGCAGCCCTGCGAGAAAAGGGGACGCCTTTGTGAGGAAGAGAGTTAAAGCCTCGTTTGATCCAAAAATGTTTCTCGCCAGCGTGGGCGAGGGTAAAACGATATCAAAATATCGGAAGGATCAAATTGTATTTTCGCAAGGACAGGTCGCGGACGCGGTTTTTTACATACAGCAAGGCAAGATCAAGCTCGCTGTCATTTCTGAGCAAGGCAAAGAAGCGGTAATCGCAACCAGGGCCTTGTCCAGCGCTGACGTGAACAGCCGCCGAGCTGACGCGCATCACAACCCTTGATTATGAAGCTGGCGCGCGCAACCGCTGATGAGCAAAAGCGCGCTCAAGCAGGTCAGTCAAAATCGAACGCCGATCCGCGTTTGATTTTGATGCGGCTACACGCCCGCCTTCATCAAGCGAAAGCGGCTGCTATCGCCAGCGCAGTACGAGATTACCGAGGTGCGCACGTCTCGTGGGGCAAATCAGGTCGCCGCTCGTGCAATTAAGCGGCATTCCGTTTCGGGGTAATCGCCTCCAAGGCCGGACATCCATTTGCTCATGTTGCCGTGCGCGCAATCGCGTGCACTCAACCCGCAGCATGTGTAGCTTGCCAGCGATGTGGCCGCTATGGCTTGCGCTGTACAAAGATACCATTGATCATTGGGTCGTGTTGACGACTCAACGAGATCGACAGCGAGGGGCGAGCGAGAAATCTCTGGACTCCGTGTCGGCGAAAGGTGCAAACTGGGTCGGTCGAAATGCCATCGCAAGGCGTTCGGCACTCATTGAAATCTCCGTTGATGGGACCCTTTTGAGAGTCCCATTCTTCGCTCCGACTCAGGTCGGACGAACGAATGCGTGAGAGTATACCATGATCAATGCGGCTAACGTGATCGGCCTTAATCCAAAGGACTGGCAAAACAGTGCCGAAGAGACGCGTGTGGTTGCCGAATCAATGCAAGACGAACAATCGAAGCAACTCATGCTGTGCATCGCGAAGGAGTATGAACGCGCGGCTGAACTGACGCAGGAACGATCGAAGAGGTGGCGAGGGAAATCGTATGGAATCTACGCGGCTTTCTGCACCGCACTTGCAGCCGGCACAGTCCACTGTGGTGTGGGTACATCAATTGATGTGCCCCTCTTATCCGCTTGAAAAGCTCTCGACGTAGCGATCTGACATTGTTGGAGGGGATCGATGCGCTTTCTGCTTTGCTTAGCGCTCGCGGCGTGCTCTAGTCCGTTGAAGGCGCAAGTCGCCTTGAATTCTTACACCGGCCGATACGAGATCGCTCCTCATAACGCTGTTCCACAACTAAATCCGTTTACGGGCAATTTTGAACTGGCAAGTCCAGGCTCTGTCCCAAAATTCAACTCATTCCAAGGAAAATGGCAGATGGCGCCTAGGAATTCAGTTCCCCGATTCAACCAATATAGTGAAAAATGGGAAATGGCGCCTCCTGATGCGCGGCTCCAGATTAATCCCTATACGGGTGAGTGGCATTATCCACGGTGATGCGGAAATTACCGCGCGGAGAGGGGGACTTGTGCGGGATGCCTCAGTAGGTGATCAGGTCGCTCGTCATTCAACCGCCAGGGGAACGGCGGCGGCGCCAAGCCAGCAGACTAATGCCAGCAAAGAACAGTCCGGGGAATCCGGCACCCGCTACAGGACCGGGAACGCTAACCGATCCGACGAGAGTGCCCACAACGCTGAAATTGCTGAAGGACAGGTCACCAGTCAAAAGCGATCACCCGCGATAACAGATTGCAAACTCAAGAGGTTACGGGGGTTAATCGTCGGTGTCGCCCCAGCTCGGGCGGCGCTGCCGCAGTGATCGCAATAAATCCATTACCGAGCCCCTAGAAGCGTATGTAATCAGGGAGCGTATCATGACCATCACCAAATTCTTGGACGGCTCCAAATTTGATCCCGAGGCTAGGCGAGTCATGAGTGTCGCATTCGAGATGACATGCGCGGCCCTCAGATATACCAAGCGACCTAATATTGCTCACGAAGCGATCGCCAACAGAATCATCGAACTGGCAAAGAATGGGGTGCGCAACCCGGATAGGCTCTGCGAGCGGGTGCTGGACGATCTACGCAACCTGCCGCCGCACTTATAAG
>DATNLB010000691.1:0-2163 GCA_035603095.1 Candidatus Acidiferrales bacterium | reverse complement strand
AACCAGACTCTTAGCGAAGCCGCAGAATCAATATAGCACCAATGATGAAAAGGAACGCCGAGGCGGCGAAGGCGGTCTGGACGTTGAAGGCGCTCCAAAGGAAGCCGACCATGAGGCTGGAGACGAAGTCGCCGCCGGCATTGACGGCAGCGAGCGTGCCGAAGGCCATGCCGTGTTGTTCTTTGGGGACCAGCTCGGCGGAGAGAGAATCTTCGAGCGCTTCTTCGGTGCCGAGGTAAAGGCCCGCGAGGACAAAAATCAGGGCGAGCAGCCACAGGGAATGTGTCCCGATGCAGAGAAGAATCGCGGTGACTCCGGCGAGCGCATAGCCCGCGGCGAGCACGGCTTTGCGGCTGGGAACATGGTCGCTCAGCCAGCCGCTCAGATACGCAGACCCGGCATAGAAAACGTTGTGGAGGGTGTAGAGGCCGACGGCGAAGCTCGCGGCGTGGTCCATGCCGTGGCCGGGAGCCAGCATTCGCGTCGCGTAGAGAATCAGCAGGGTGTGCGAAAAATCGCCCGCGCCGAAGACTCCTACGCCTACGAGCAACCGGCGGAAGGGAAGCGGCAGCGCCTTCAAACCGAGGATAAAGGATCGTTGTGGGCGGGCCGCGATGGGCCGCTCGCGGACGAGCAGCCAGAAAGCCGCGACGGCAACGAGGCCGGGCAGAAGCGTCCAGAGAAAAACTTTGCGGTAAGAATGGCCGGTGGCTTCGAGCAGCCAGAGCGCAGTGAGAGGGCCCGCGATGGCGCCTACCGTGTCCATCAAGCGTTCGAAACCGAAGGCGCGGCCGTAGGCGTTCGGCGGGACGTCGGCGGCGAGCAGGGCTTTCTTCGCGGGAGAGCGGACGCCGCGGCCCAGCCAGGCGGCGACGCGGCCAAAGAGTACATGATAGGCGTGCGTCGCGAAGGCGAACGACGCCGTGGCAAGCGCGGTGAAGGCGTAGCCAAAGACGGCGAGAGGCTTTCTGCGTTTCAAGCGATCGGTGTAGTGGCCTGCGGCAAGCTTTGTGAAGCTGGACAGCCCGTCGGCGATGCCTTCGATGGCGCCGAGCCAGACCGGGCCTGCGCCGATAGCGGCCAGGAATGCGGGGAGCACGGCTGTGGCGGTTTCGTGGCTCCAGTCGCTGAAGAGGCTGGTGAGTCCGACGCCGAGGACGGTGCGGTTGAGCCAGGACTGTTTTTCTGTGGTGTCGGGCATGGGAAGGCAGTTTACAGTTGAAAGTTCAGAGTTAAAAGTGCGGAACTCGCTGGATCGGATTTAGTCTAAAATTCCATATTGAGATGGCGGAGCGAGCGCAAAAGCGGCGGCAGAGTTGCCGCACTTCAGAGGGTTGGCGCTATTTTTTGGCGGCGCGGTAGAGAATGACGCGGACTTTTTCCAGGGTGATTAGTCCGCCGTCGACCATTTCATCGAGGCGGGGGAGGATTTTTTCGATGCGCTCGATGGATTCGATGACCTCGAGGATGATGGGCAGATCTTGCGAGAGGCGCAGGAGCTTGTCGGTGTGATAGATGCTCGAGCCGCCGTAGCCGCCGACTCCTCGCAGCACGGTTGCGCCGGAGAAGCCATCTTTGCGGAGCATCTCGACGATGGCTTCGTGGAGGGGCTTGCTGTGCCATTTGTCCGATTCGCCAATGTGGATGCGCATCAGGGTGCGCTCGCCTTCGAATTTTTCGTGGGTCATGAGTGACTCCGTGACTTCTGATTTGCCATTAGTGTCTGGCTGAAAACTGAACATCTGCAACGGGTTGCAGCTATCCTCCAGTCACTCCAAATTTTCCTTAACTTTTCCTTAATTTCTAATACACTTACCCTTGTAGATTACTACGTATAAGCGCGGGAGCTTGCTCCCGCTTTTCTTTCTTGCAAGCAGCTAGTCCGGCTGTCACAAGCCCAAAACAGCCAAAAACGCATCCCTTAAAATCAATGAGTTACGAATTGCAAATTCTGTAATTCCTTTCTTTTGATATTCATGCAAATTGGTGGGGGGCTGGTGGTGGGCCCTCCTCTCAGTCCGCTTCCCTTGCTCACAAGTGGTTGGCCAGCCGAATGCCAGCGACGCTCAAGAGCAGACCGGCTACTACGCTTGCGCCTACATAGGCCGAGGCCCAGGCCCACTCGCCGGCTTCCAGCATCTTGGCGGTTTCCCATCCGAAACT